>NZ_JBFRTR010000082.1:0-22475 GCF_041474215.1 Vibrio sp. 10N.222.52.C12 | reverse complement strand
GTTTAAATTGTTAAAGAGCGCTAGCGTTTTGTGATTCACATCTCAGTCGCTAGGGGTGCGTACTATACCTGCACCACTTTGAGAGTCAAGGGTTATTTTCAAACTCTTTTTCTCTACCGATTTCGCTGTGTGACTTTCGTCTCACTCCGTGTCGGTGAGGCGGCATTATAGAGAGATTGAGATGGAGCACAAGGGCTTTTTGAAATAAAAGTTTTGTTCGCCTAAAAAGCCACCAGATCCGCATTTTTCGAATAAAAACTAAACATTTGAGACGTATCACAGCAATACATTGGAAAAATGGAAGCCATGAACGTAAGATTCATGTGTCTATTTTGTTAATAGTAGATGCGTCTATTTCGTTTATTAATATGTAGTATTCCGATATGAACTCAAAAAAATCGATGTTGTTAATTGTCGCACTGGCTGTATTAGGCGGCATTGTTTTCTCTCAGGTAGATATATCGCCTGCAATTACCTTTATCCTTGGTGTCTTGGCTTCCGCTTTTGTTGTTAACTTTTCAAGCACCGACTCAAAATCAGATCCAGAACCTAAGGCTTCAACCAAAACACTTTATGTGGGTAACCTTCCATACAAAGCGAACGAATCACATGTACGTGAATTATTCTCAGAGCATGGTGAAGTATTTGCAGTACGCTTAATGAAAGACAAACGTACTGGTAAAAGAAGAGGCTTTGGATTTGTTGTTATGGCAAGTAATGATGTGAATCATGCAATCTCTGCACTTAACGATAAAGATTACATGCAACGCACTTTAAAAGTACGTGTTGCAAATGATCCTAAACATCCTGAAACGGACGAATCTGAACTGAGCTAAACCCTAACTGCTTTAACATACTATTTAGTGCACTTTCTTTTTTAGGAAGTGCACTACAAAAAACCTCACGCACTCCCACTTCTTTATTAATGCTTTCCAAACCCAACAAATCTTGAACTCGCTTCGCTATTGCTTTACCAGAATCTATCAGCATTACACTTTCACCTAGTACTTGTTGAATCTCAGATTTGATAAGTGGGAAATGAGTACATCCTAAAACAGCCACATCAATCGTGTTGATCATCGGTTGAAGGATTTTCTGTAACTCTTCAAGGCTAATTTCCTCACCTCTGAGTTTATCTTCGGCCATATCCACCAGTCGAGTAGAACCCAACAGCTCTACTCTTTTATTACTCGAGAAGATTTTGATGAGCTCGTGTGTGTATTCACGAGTAATCGTCGCAGGGGTTGCAATAAGTCCAACCGCTTTATTAGCCAGTAACGAGGCAGGTTTGATTGCCGGGACAACACCGACAATAGGGATAAGGTTATTAGCGCGAAGTGCAGGCAGGACTATCGTACTGGCCGTATTACAAGCTATCACCACAATATCAATAGCGTGACTCGCAACAAAACTGGCGACGATACTTTGGACTCGCTGAATGAGGACTTGCTGATCGAGCTCACCATATGGGTAAGCCTCGTTATCGAATACATAGATATAGTTGTGATTGGGTAGTAACTGGCTTATCTCTTTATATACAGAGAGGCCGCCAACTCCAGAATCAAAGACCAATATGTTTTTTTGTATGCTTTTCGACACAACCATTACCTGTAAGAAGTTCCGCAACAATGATACCCCTTCACTTAGTTTTCGCCAATCATCACTCTATATAATGCAAGCTCGGTAGCGTTGATGCCCAAAGCGCTCACCCTGCTCTACATTTTCTAGCTCTATCTTGAGCTTACCTTTAAAGCATGGCGCTGACGTTACTAAGGTATGGAACTCACCATCTTCTCCACATGGGTCGACGTGACTTGGCAAACTGTCTATTAGTTCAGGCGTGTATTCTTTCCCGCAATAGCTCATGTCTAATGCATCGCTATCAACTGTGACGAGAAAGGTTTCGATTCCTCTATTTATGATTTCTTGAGCCAGAGTTTGGCTACTCTCTCCTAGTAGAGGAAATACACACTCCCAGCCCGCAGGTTCTATATAACTTCTTCGGTAATCAGCAATACCATTGCAAAACATATCGCCGAATGCCACGGCATCAATAGATAAACCCGATCCTTTAAGCGCCGTAACAATCGTACTTTGATAGATCTCGTTACTTGGGAACACCTCCGGCAGCTCAATCGTTATTAGAGGCAAACCGATCAATGTAGCCTGCATTCCGACAACCTCGATTGGCGTGACTTGGAAAGGGACCTCATCTCCAACATACGTAGTATAGAGAGCAACAACTTCATACTCGGTGCTTTCAAGTAGACGTTCTAGGGTTAATGTAGAGTCTTTGCCTGACGACCAACTTATGACGACTTTCTTTTTCATTGATATACCCAATAAGAAAAAACCGCCCGAAGGCGGTTTAGGTGTAAATTAGAATTGGTAAGATGCTGATACAAAGTATTCACGACCCGGTGTCGCGTAACCACTATACATTTCATAATCTTCATCGAATGCGTTACTCAGTTTCCCTTTCACCTTAAGATCTGCCGAAACTGCGTACTCAGCAGTAAAATTCCAAAGACTGTAGCTTGCTAATCGTGTCGTACCATTAAAACGCTCACCTTGATAAAGATACTGAGAGCCCAGAACCCAATCACCTAACTCAGCAAAGGCGTTCCATTTAGCGCCTTGTTTAGAACGGTATGCTAATTGCTGCTCTTTACCATTAGACTTATCTACTGGATCTTTCCAATCTAAGTAAAACTGGTGTGTAACGATTGAAGTATCAAAACCTAAACCCAGTTCAACACCTTTGATTTCAGCTTCACCAATATTGGTCATGCCAGCACCCTGCCACATCAACATGTTATCAATCTTGTTGATAAAGCCAGTAATAGACCAATCTAGATAAGAATGTGTGCCTTCAAGTGTTAACTCTGTATTTTGAGAGTCTTCTGCTTTTAGATTAGGAGCTTCGTAACCTGGGTAATATAAGTCTAAAAACGTAGGAGCTCTAAATGCAGTACCATGACTCGCTTTAAGCTCATAATTATCAAGGAATGCCCAACCCGCCGCTGCTTGCCACGTCGTGTTGTTTCCATATTGGCTGTTCTCATCATTTCGAGCACTTGCTTCAAGTGTCCAGCCATCTATAGTGTATTGACTAATAACACTCACACCATAGTTTTCACGAGGGTTCTCTTCTGGTTTATAGTAACTAGAACCAGTATAACCTTCATCTAACTCTTCACGTCGGTAATCTAAACCACCACCCAAAGCCAACTGCTCGTTTACTCGGTATGAATTCAACCAAGCAGCATTGATTTGGTTAATCGATGTGATACCACCACTTTTCTTACTCTTACCTACAATATAATCGTAGTTGTCTTGCTCTGCATAAGTAAGATCTAACGTTGAAGTGAGGTTATCTTCGTTGTAAGCCAAGTTTGTATTGATTGAACGAAATTCAGTTCGGCCAACTTTTTCTTCATGTCGAGCAGGCCCCCAAGGAGAAGCTGCCGAGCTATTGTCGTACTCACCTTCGTTGTCATAAGCCACAACATTAACAAAGGCATTAACTGTCTTGGTTAGCTGATTTTGGTAGCCAATATTTAAATTGTATGACTCAAAGCCGTGCTCATCACCATCATTGATACCCTCAATCGGCTTAACATTAAATCCATCATCCTTTTCATAACCAACAACAGCTTTAATATGTTGGTTATCATCAATTTTATGCAGAGCAGCTAAGGAGGTTACATAATGATTGTTTGTGCCATACCCGCCATACACTTTAACGGCATTCTCATTCACATCTGCTCTAGTAATAATATTGATGACACCAGAAATAGCTTCAGAACCATATATAGAGGCGCGCGCACCACGAATGAATTCAATTCGTTCAATTGAGTTAACTGGCAAAGAGTTAAAATCAACACCACCCATCATAGCTCTTGGTAAGCGAGTTCCATCCATTAGTACTAGAACTTGAGAAGAACTACCGCCTCGCACATAGAACGAGGCTGTTTGCCCGCGACCACCATATTGAGCAACTTCAACGCTTGGCAACGTTCGAAAAACGTCAATAAGGCTATTTGCTTGAAGTTTTGAAATGTCTTCTTTGGTAACCACTACAGTTTGCGCTAATACTGCGCCATCAACTTGCTCAAAACGGTTAGCCGTCACCACCATGGTTTCGTCGGCAGATGCTTCTTGGGCGTGTAAATTGGAGATAGGTGAAAGCAGCGATGCTACAGCAACCGCTAAAAGGGATTTCTTCATGTTGTGATCCTAAATCGCGTAAAGTCCTACCAAACCACATTGTGTGGCTTAGCCGCTGGCAGGTATTCGGACTCAAGAGCACAACCCTTATGGTTACCTAATATTCGACTTCCCACAAAAAGCTATTTGCAGTGTCTTATGAATACTCGTTCTCTTTTACCGCTGCGCGTCAGTTCTGGATTCACACCAGATTCCCTCTTCAGCCATCTATACATCCAAATGGCACCAGCTTGTCGGAGATAGTATTAACCTATGAATCATTTGTCTAGTCTAAGATAGTTATAAGCTATAGTTTTCAAGGTCGATTTACATTGAATAGCTCTCAACACTGGACAAGCGCCTGTGATTGAATAAAATCTGCGCTCTTGATTTAAAAGCACGACAGCAAAAGGCATAACAATGGCGAATTTAGATGTAAACCCGCAACGCTACCAAGAACAGCTCGCAGAAAAGACTGAACGTCTTACTGAAATGTTCTCACAATACAATGTGCCTGAGCTGGAAGTGTATGAATCTCCAGAACAACACTACCGCATGCGTGCTGAATTCCGCGTGTGGCATGAAGGTGACGATATGTATTACGTCATGTTCAATCAAGAGACCAAAGAAAAATACCGCGTAGACCAGTTTCCTGCGGCTAGTCGTCTTATCAACGATCTAATGCCTCTATTAACGGATGCAATGAAGAGCAACCACTCTCTACGCCACAAGCTATTCCAAGTAGACTTCCTTTCTACGTTAAGCGGTGAGATTTTGGTGTCACTGCTTTACCACCGTCAATTAGGTGAACAGTGGATTCAAGATGCTAAAGCGCTTAAGCAGCAATTAAATGATGAAGGCTTTAACCTAAACCTGATTGGCCGTGCGCGTAAGATGAAAATCGTACTGGATCGCGACTACGTCATTGAAAAGCTAGATGTGAATGGTGATAGCTATATATACCAGCAAGTAGAGAACAGCTTTACTCAACCAAACGGCAAAGTAGCAGAGAAAATGTTGGAATGGGCTGTCGACTGTACTCAAGACAGCAAAGGTGACTTGCTTGAGCTTTACTGTGGTAACGGTAACTTCTCATTAGCTCTGGCACAAAACTTTGAGCGTGTACTTGCAACAGAGCTAGCGAAGCCATCTGTAGAATCTGCTCAATACAACATTGCGGCGAACAAGATTGATAATGTTCAGATCATTCGTATGTCTGCGGAAGATTTTACCGTAGCAATGGAAGGTAAGCGTGAATTCCGCCGCCTACAGCAAGCAAACATCGATCTAAAGAGCTACAACTGCAACACTATCTTTGTTGATCCACCGCGTTCAGGTATGGACGTTGATACTTGTAAGATGGTGCAAGGCTACGAGCGCATCATGTACATCTCTTGTAACCCTGAAACACTGAAAGAGAACCTAGAGATCCTAAGCGAAACGCACGACATCACTCGTTTTGCTCTGTTTGACCAGTTCCCTTACACGCACCACATGGAAGCTGGCGTATTCCTAGAGCGTAAAGCGTAAGTATCGCTTTCAGGTCTAAGCCAAACAGCAGATACAAAAAAACGAGCCCATTGGCTCGTTTTTTTAATTTCTAAATCAGCTTAAGCAGTTTTGCCGATAAAGCCGAGTTTCTTACCTACCCATGCAAGAAGCAACATCGCGACAATAATCGCAAAGAAGTTTGAGCCAGCATCAGGGTGTTGTGCCTTCACAAAAGCCGAGTGGCCAAATGCACCCACGAAGAAACAAGCTAAACCTACTAGTGGGATATCTTCAGATACTGGGTTAGTTAGGTACTCTTGGTAAAGCGCTTGTACAGCCAAAACTAAAGCGATAAGCGGGAAAATAGAGAAGCCCACTTCGCTCATTGTTACCCAAGATAACAATGCATCACCACACACACCGGCTACAACAGCAAGTACGAGTGTTTTTCTTTCAGAACCACGGTTTACAGTATTATTTTCATTCGACATTATTCAATCCCGCCTTTTAATCGGTTACGTTCACGTTCTTTACGATACCAAAAAGCTCCTTTGGCCATCATTCGCAATTGCATGATCAAGCGTTCAGCCAATTCATCTCGCTGACGTCGATCTAAATCTAATGCTTCTGCCCCTGAGTTGAAGACTAAGATAACCGAGGCTTCCGCTTGAGTGAAAGCTTCGTCCCTTGTCATGCCAGTCGTTATCAAATATTCGGTTAACTCAGCAGAGAAGTGCTGTATCTCACGAGCTACCGCTGCACGAAACTCAAATGAAGTTCCTGAGCGCTCTCGCAATAACAGTCTGAATACGTTAGGGCTGCTTTCAATGAATTCCATAAAGGTTTCAACCGATGTACGAATCACACTGCCTTCTTTTACTATGCGTTGCCTAGCTTGACGCATTAACTGGCGCAGCAGTAAGCCACCTTCATCAACCATGGTTAAGCCAAGCTCATCCATGTCTTTGAAGTGACGATAAAAGGAAGTCGGTGCTATTCCAGCCTCACGAGCGACTTCTCTCAAGCTTAGATTGGAAAAACTACGATCGGCGCTGAGTTGGCTAAATGCTGCATCGATTAAGCTGCGACGAGTTTTTTCTTTTTGCTGTGCGCGAATGCCCATTGGTTTCATACTTTATCAATTTCTTCTTTTACAGCCTAAACAGGCATGTCTAATACTCTATTCAATATAACGCGAATCACTTATTTATATAAGGCACTCTGGTTATATAAGACACTAAACATACCTCTTTGTTCACGTACCGAAGTAAATACGTTCGAAGAAAAAATTTCAATATCCACACTGTCATTTGGAGACATACGACATACCAAATATTATTTTTCGATAACACTGCGTGATCCCACCGACTCTCTGATGCCCTTTTCATGTACCCAAGAACAGAATCAGTTAAAATCTCGCTAAAGCAATGTTACTCAAATATAACAAGGAAGATATCTATGCCGCACTCCAACCACTTTGATGTAATCGTAATTGGTAGTGGCCCCGGAGGAGAAGGGGCAGCGATGGGATTAACCAAAGCCGGGTTGAACGTTGCAATCATTGAGAAAGAGAGCAGCGTTGGTGGTGGTTGTACTCACTGGGGAACCATTCCTTCAAAGGCACTGCGTCATGCCGTAAGTCGTATTATCGAATTCAACAGTAATCCGCTGTTTTGTCAGAACAACAAAAGCATACACTCAACGTTTTCTAACATTTTGGGGCATGCCAAATCGGTTATCGACAAGCAGACTCGATTACGCCAAGGCTTCTACGACCGCAACCAGTGCACGTTGGTCTTTGGTACTGCACGTTTTATCGATACCAACACTGTCTCGGTAATGCAAAGCGATGGCACTGAAGAACATTACAGTGCAGACAAATTTGTTATCGCGACAGGCTCTCGCCCTTACCAACCAGATAACGTCGACTTCCTGCATGAACGTATCTACGACAGTGACTCGATTCTTTCTCTTAAACACGACCCGCAACACATCATCATCTATGGTGCTGGCGTTATTGGTTGTGAATACGCGTCGATTTTCCGCGGTTTGGGTGTAAAAACCGATCTTATCAATACTCGTGACCGTCTGTTGTCATTCCTAGACAATGAAACCTCAGATGCACTTTCTTATCACTTCTGGAACAGCGGTGTCGTGATTCGCAACGATGAAACCTTTGAGAAAATTGAAGGCACTGATGATGGCGTGATCATTCACCTAGAGTCAGGTAAAAAGATGCGCGCTGATTGCCTACTGTATGCCAATGGCCGAACGGGTAATACCGATAAACTGAACCTTGGTGCTGTTGGCTTAGAAGCGGACTCGCGTGGGCAAGTCTCAGTAAATACCAATTACCAAACCAATGTTGACCATGTTTACGCTGTCGGTGATGTGATTGGCTACCCTAGCCTAGCAAGCGCGGCTTATGACCAAGGTCGATTTGTGGCTCAAGCAATTGTGAAAGGTGAAGCTGAACGCCACCTTATCGAAGACATTCCAACCGGCATCTACACCATCCCGGAGATCAGTTCTGTTGGTAAAACCGAGCAAGAACTTACCGCAGCTAAAGTACCGTATGAAGTAGGACGTTCTTCATTCAAACACCTAGCTCGTGCTCAAATTGCGGGTAAAGACATTGGTAGCTTGAAGATTCTGTTCCATCGCGAAACCAAAGAGATTTTAGGTATCCACGTGTTTGGTGAGCGTGCCGCTGAAATCATCCATATCGGACAAGCGATCATGGAACAGAAAGGTGAAGCAAATACCATCGAGTACTTTGTGAATACAACCTTTAACTATCCAACGATGGCGGAAGCTTATCGTGTTGCAGCACTCAACGGGCTTAACCGTTTATTCTAGATAAAGAACCAATAGGAGTATTTGACCACCCATAGGCCAAATACATAAACAGCAAGCCACGCGCTTGCTGTTTTTATTTAAAACACTGAATATTAAGGCATTGATAGTAATTAGATCATGATGTTCTAAATACCCCTTTACCTGTACAGCCTCATTTACTCTCCACAAACAGAGCCCTCAGAGCTAAGCGAGAAACTCCCCTTTCTTCCACTGAGAAACAAACAACACACCAAGACCAATTCCGCGCATTGCCATAAAGCTCAGCATCGCTAACCACAGTGCATGGTTCTCTAAACCTGATGCTAAATAGAAAATCGCGAAGAAACTACAGGTCGCAACAAACATACTATTGCGCATATCCTTGCCCTTGGTTGCTCCAACAAAAATACCATCCAACAAGAAGCACCACATAGACACCAATGGCATTGCGACTAACCACGGTAAATACACCTCGGCTTGGTTCTTCACGTCAGGAATGGTAGTGATCATATTAATCAAACTCGAGCCAGCGAGTGCGAACGCTATGGTCAGTACCAAACAAATATTAAAGCTCCAGAAGAAAGTACCAATCAATGACTGGTTCAGTTCATCTTTGTCTTTCGCGCCTATCGCCTTACCGACCATCGCTTCCATTGCGTAGGCAAAGCCATCCATCCCATAAGAGATGATCATCAAGAAACTCATCAACACTGCATTGGCCGCAACAACATCATCGCCAAAGCTTGCACCTTGGAAAGTCATGAAAGTGAAAGTCGCTTGTAGATACAATGAACGAAGAAAGATATCGCGATTCAATTTCACGAAACGACTCAAACCTTGGCTGGTTTTCTTAAGCAGATCCCATGGCGATGGTAACTGCTTCTTCGCCCAGATTCGGTAAACACAAATCAAGCCAAATGTTAGACCGGCATAATCAGCCATTACAGATGCCAATGCTGCACCTTCCACTTGCCATCCTAAGCCGATAACAAAAACAATATCCAAAACGATATTGGTGATATTGGTGATGATCACCATCCACATGGGCGCTTTGGCATTTTGAGTCCCGAGTAACCAACCTAGAATCACAAAGTTAGTTAGCGCAGCAGGCGCACTCCAAGCGCGGATTGAGAAATATTGCTGACCATAGTGCTTAACTTGATCACTGGCGCTACTCAATGAGAAAACTAAATCGGCGACTAGACTGTGTAAAAGCAAAAAGACACCAGCAAACCCTAAGGCCATGGTCACGCCTTGCACAAAGACTAAGCCTAGTTGCTTGCCATCATTCGCACCATAAGATTGTGCGGCTAGCCCTGTTGTCGACATGCGCAGGAAACCAAGCAACCAAAAGGTCACGCTGATCATTGTGCCGCCCAGCGCCACACCACCTAAATACCAAGAGTGCTCGAGGTGACCGATAACCGCCGCATCGACTAAGCCCAGCAGTGGAACAGTAATATTAGAGAGAACCATCGGGATCGCGAGCAGCAGCACTTTTTTGTGCATCGCCTGATTGGATAGCGTTTGAAAAATAGTTTGGGGATTAAATAGCTTCACGATCACCTCTTAGATTAGAGGCGATAGTTTAACCTAGTGGGTGGGCTTTCACTATGTTGTGGAATTTTACTTATACCGGCTATGTACTCAGTTACTCGAAATACAGAACCACTAGGGTTACCACTTAACGAGCACTAACTGCGGCGTTAAACGCTTTTTGACCTGAGAGATCTTACAAAGAAGCCGCTGCCACAATTTCCAACGATTGCATTGTTGGTCTAGGGGAGAAAACGCTTTTACCCATTGTGCCCATGGCAGCCAATTAAGAACGCTGTCTATTGGTGAAGACAACCCATGAGCATACTTTCCTGAACCAAGCTTTTGTCCCAACGTACTTGAGCTTTTATCTCCAGCTAAGACTAAACACGCATGTGCATGAGTAAAGTAACGGCTCAAAGACTGAATGAAGTTCGCGGTCTGTTGTTCATTACAATCCAGCAAAGCATGTTCACACACCACCATCACCGAGGCTTGTTCTGGAATATTAAGTTCATCCAACCAAGTTAGGTCATCGACAGAGCCACACTCTAAGCGATAGCGTTCATTTTTGTGGAACAAGCGTTGTCGCCAAAGCAGATTCTCGGTTACATCTAACTCAACCCAATGACAGCGGCCATTATCTAAACGGTAGAAACGGGTATCGAGCCCTGCTCCCACGTTAATAATCCAAGCATCTGGGTTATGAGATAAAAACTGTTGAACTTGAGAATCACAAAGTTGAGTCAGTGTCGCGTAAAGGAGTTGCTGTTGGTCGAGTTCACCGGTAAGACATTCTGGTGCGAGCTGGCAACGCTTGCAGGCTTGAGCTGCGATAGGATCATAAACGAGACCATCATCAGCTAGGCTTTCACGGCTACGAAACCAAAGATGCTGAACGAGGTTCGTCGGAACTTGGAATTCTTGATGTGCAGACCCTTGTTCAGAAGAAGCCTTTTGAACAGAGGAGCGCGGCTTACGAGTAAGCGGCTTCATTTGAGGTTTGGTTGGGTTTGGCATCATCATCTTCCTTGTATCTCGACAAAGAAGATGATAATGAATATCAATTACAATGACAAGTTATTGAGAATAAATATCAATAAGCTGTTTGTACTGACTACATCCAGTCGGTGTTGCGAATAATACCAACCGCAAGCCCTTCAATAGACAAGTGTTGAGATTCTAGATCGACATGGATTGGAGAAAACTCTTCATTTTCAGCATGTAACAGAACCGTTGAACCTTTACGTTCTAGGCGTTTTACCGTTACATCATCATCGACACGAGCCACTACAACCTGACCATCGCGTACATCTTGTGTTTTATGAACAGCTAATAAATCACCATCCATAATACCGATGTCTTTCATACTTTCGCCATTTACACGAAGTAAGAAGTCAGCTTGTGGTTTAAACATGCCTGGATCAACTTGGTAATGCATTTCTACATGCTCTTGAGCCAAGATAGGCTCACCAGCGGCAACCTGACCGATTAATGGTAAACCTTGCTCTTCGTTTGCTGCATCTTCAAGCAAAATACGAATACCGCGAGACGCACCCGGGATAATCTCAATCGCTTCTTTACGAGCAAGAGCTTTCAAATGTTCTTCTGCAGCATTAGCAGAACGGAAGCCTAGTTCACGCGCGATTTCTGCACGTGTCGGTGGCATACCGGAATCTTCGATCTTACCTTTGATAAGGTCAAAGACTTGTTGCTGGCGGGGCGTTAACGGCTTCATGATTCACCTGTCTTTTTATACAGTTGACTGTGAGTATATCCAGTAACTGAACAAAAGCAAAGCAATTGGTTGTTTTTAGTTCATTTTTAGCAAATTACAAAAACAGGATCTCTAGCCACACATAACCTGCGAGTGCCAAACAGATGAAAACTGCTGCCGAACCGACATCTTTAGCCATCCCAGAAAGCTCATGATGCTCACTACCGATTCGATCAACAACTGCTTCAATCGCGGTATTGATTAACTCGACAACCATCACTAACACAACAGCTGAGATCATCAAGATTCGCTCAACTTGGCTTACGTCCAAATAGAATGCCAACGGAATCAGTATTGCTGCCATGAACACTTCTTGCCGAAATGCAGCCTCGCTTTTAAACGAACTTGTGAGGCCTTGCCATGAAAAGCCTGCTGCTTTTATGATGCGTTTGAATCCGGTGTTTGATTTTTTGGTCATTTTTAACTCTATACTCAATCAGTCGATGAATGATTTTCCACAAACTTAACGGCAATATGACTATTTCCATTAAAAGGTTAGACCAGTTTCTGGTATTCTTGCATCGATTAAATTTACGCCTAGGCTTATCCCTATTTCACTCATAGGATTTATCCTTTTTCATCATAGAAATAGAGATACGCTTGAGCACATTGAAATAACTATTGAGGCAGTGAACCTATATGTCTTCTGGACAATCTTTTTCACGTTCATTAATGAAGCTACCTTTATCCGTATTGGTAAAGGGCACATCAATTCCTTCAAACCCTGTTGAGGATTTGAACATTGATTTGAGCAAACCGATTGTATACGCCTTACCGTTTCGCTCAAGTGTCGACATTCTTACATTGCAAAAACATGCACTTGAATTAGGTCTACCTGATCCATTAAGCAAGCTTGAAATCAACGGCAAATCACTGCAACGCTACGTTTTTATATCTTCTCGCAAAACTCTGCTTCAAGACGATGATTATGTACCAAGCTCTTCAATTGAAGTGTTCTCTGAGTTGCTTTCACTGCATGCTGAAGACTCTGAGCTCGATGTTCAAGTTATCCCTGCCACTGTGCTTTGGGGACGTAAACCAGGTAAAGAGACTAACCAGAAACCTTACCTACAAGCAATGAATGGCTTAGAAAAATCAAAAGCGGTATTGCTCGCAGGTCGTGACTGTCTAGTTCGCTTTAGTCCTGTGGTATCTCTTCGCTACATGGCAAACTCACACGGTACCGACAGCACCATCGCGCACAAACTGGCGCGTGTAGCGCGTATCCACTTCTCTCGCCAAAAACTTGCTGCATCAGGCCCTAACCTTCCAAGCCGCCAAGCGCTGTTTGATCGCCTACTCAAATCAGAAGCGATCAAGAAAGCAATTGAAGACGAAGCACAAGCAAAGAACATCTCGATCGAGAAAGCGAGCAAAGAAGCCCAAGACATCATGGACGAGATTGCTGCAAACTTCTCTTACTCGCTGATCAAGCGTGGTGAGAAGATTCTGGGTTGGTTGTGGAATAAGCTTTACCAAGGCCTGCATATCAGCAACGCTTCAACGGTTCGTAAATTGGCTCAAGATGGTCACGAGATTGTTTATGTGCCTTGTCACCGTAGCCACATGGATTACTTGTTGCTTTCTTATGTGCTTTACCACGAAGGCATGGTGCCTCCGCATATCGCGGCGGGTATCAACCTCAACTTCTTCCCTGCCGGTCCTATTTTCCGTCATGGTGGTGCATTCTTTATTCGTCGTAGCTTCAAAGGCAACAAGCTGTACTCGACGATTTTCCGTGAATACCTAGCGGAATTGTTCGCTAAAGGTTACTCAGTAGAGTACTTCAGTGAAGGTGGTCGTTCTCGTACAGGTCGTCTATTGCAGGCAAAAACGGGCATGCTAGCGATGACCATTCAGGCAATGCTACGTGGTATGAACCGTCCTGTTACTTTGGTCCCTGTGTACATTGGTTATGAACACGTGATGGAAGTGGCGACTTACGCGAAAGAACTTCGTGGCAAGCGTAAAGAGAAAGAAAACGCGAGCTTAGTGATTCGTACCATTCGTAAGCTACGTAACTTTGGTAAAGGCTACGTGAACTTCGGTGAGCCGATTCAACTGAACCAATACCTGAATGAACACTCACCTGAGTGGACCAAAGACATCGACCCAATGGGCACCAGTAAACCACAATGGATGAATCCAGTGGTTAATGACCTGGCGACCAAAATGATGACGCACATTAACGATGCCGCGGCGACCAACGCATTGACCCTTTGTGCAACCGCGCTATTGGCCTCAAGACAGCGCGCATTGTCTCGTGACTCTTTGGTTTCTCAGATCAATTGCTACCTATCTCTGCTTAAGAACGTTCCATATTCAGCAACGTTCACTGTGCCAAAAGACAGCGCTGAAGATTTGGTAAAACATGCTGAATCACTGAACAAGTTCTTGATTGAATCAGACTCAATGGGCGACATTATTTCGCTAGACCGTCACCAGTCAATTCTGATGACCTACTACCGAAACAACATCATTCACTTGTTCGCTCTGCCATCTTTAATTGCCCAGATGACCATTCGTCAGCGCGGTTTATCGATTGAAGCGATTCAAAAGAATGTTGCAGCAATTTACCCGTTCTTAAAGAAAGAGCTGTTCTTAAGCTACGACGAATCACAGCTTGAAGGCGTAGTATCAAACATCATTGATGAACTTGTTAGCCAGGGCATGATTGTTGTGTCTGACAATGAAGTGACGATCAACCAATCGAACAGCCAAGCTCTTATGCTGTTAGGCCGTACGATTTCAGAAACGCTACAGCGCTACTCTATTGCTCTAAACTTGCTGGCAGAGAATCCGGAACTGGACAAATCTGACCTTGAGCAGAAAAGCCAAGACATCGCACAGCGACTTGGTCGATTGCATGGTATCAATGCTCCCGAATTCTTCGATAAAGGCGTGTTTGCTTCTATGTTCGCAACGTTGAAGCAGCAACAGTACCTAGATAACGACGGCAACTGCGATTTAGAGAAGACTCAGCAATTCGCTAAGCTTCTTTACTCGATGCTTTACCCAGAAGTCCGTCTGACTATTCAAGAGAGTATTCACCAAGTCGAGTAATTCCTGTATATAGCAGGGCTCTGATAGCAGATTCAACGCGATCAAAAAAGGCACCCACTGGGTGCCTTTTTCTTGAATATTCGTTTGATAAAAACTGATGCTTACCAGAAGGTAATGAACAAGCCCGCTGTCACTGCCATTCCAACATAGTTGTTGTTTAGAAAGGCTTGGAAACAAAGGTCTCGATCACGGTGGCGCATCAGGTGTTGTTGATACACAAATAAGCTTCCCGCTACCAACAGTGCCCAATAGAAGGTATCTCCTAGTTGGTAATGCATGCCTAACGCAATCAGCATCGCTAGGGTGACGAGTTGCAAAGAGCCAACAATCAGTTTATCGAAGCGACCAAATAAAATAGCCGTCGATTTAATACCAATCTTCAAGTCATCATCTCGGTCAACCATCGCATATTGCGTGTCGTAAGCAATCGTCCACAACGCGTTAATCACGAAGACAAACCACACAATGCTTGGCAGTTCATTGGTTTGTGCCGCCCAAGCCATTGGTATCGCCCAACTAAACGCTAAGCCAAGAAACAACTGTGGAAGATGCGTAAAACGCTTCATGAAAGGGTAAATGAACGCCAGACCCACACCAATAAATGAGAGCTTAATGGTCAGTGGATTCATGGTGAGTACCAGCAAGAATGAAACTACGGCTAGCACTAAAAAGAGCAGAATCGCTTCCTTACTGGAAACCAAACCAGACGGCAGTGGACGCTGCTTGGTACGTTTAACATGACCATCTACTTTACGGTCCGCAAAGTCATTGATCACACAGCCAGCTGAACGCATCAACACCACGCCGAGTACAAAAACAACCAAGACATCAAAATCAGGCATACCTTGTGCGGCGATAATCAGTGACCACAAGGTCGGCCAAAGGAGTAATAGGGTACCAATCGGGCGATTCATTCGCGTTAATTGCCAATACGCCTTCGCTTTGGTGGCAAGCATTTACACACTCTCCTTAGAGTAAATGGGTGATGTTGGTAAAAACAGTTCTGCCACAAGCATCGGTTTATGGTTCATCCATAATCGAGAACGACGCGCGAGTAATCGCTCATCGCCTGCGATAACCCAACCAACTTGCAGCGCATCTCGCTCCACGTTCTCAGCACTAAAAACGGTCAATCCAAGCGGGACATTACCTTGTTGAGAAAGGTCTGAGTGCTGATGATCTTCTAATGTGACTCGGGGAATCAAGGTTCGACCTAACACCCACGGTTCGTCATCACCCTTTAAAATCACTTTACGCAGTAAGCAATCAAACGATGATAAAAGATGTTCCTCGTCTTGTTGCAGCATTGAGCGTTCTACAACTTGATTATGAAGCAACTCAACAGACAGGTGCTGACAGCACTTCCCCAACTTGCGGGAAAGAGAACCTTGCTCCATCAGCCACTCTTTGGTGGTTTCATTAGGAAAATCAAATGTTTCTGTACTTTGCCAATCTACATTCATTAACGAATTAAGATACAGCGATATTGGCTGATTCATACTAGTATTCAATAGGTGACTTTACACGTACAATAAAGCTTCAACTTTCGAACAAAATTAAAGCGTTCTTCGAATTGTAAACGTATTTAGATTTAGACCGCTCATTGTAACAAGACTAATGCGTTTCGAATATCGCGAATAAACTAAAGAAAAGTCACAAATATGCACAAACGTTATGTAGCCCAAATATTTCTTGCGATTACCCTACTCTTTTCAGCATCAAGTTTCGCGGAAGAGGAGTCGGCAGCTAAACTCGCCTACTTCACGCTAGAGCCAGACCTGACCACCAATTTTTACACTAAAGGTAAAAAACTGGGCTACATTCAGGTTCGCCTCGACATCATGGTGGCAAATAGTAGCGACTTGGCCGCTATTGAGCATCACCAACCACTGATTCGCGATGCGGTGATTGAATTGCTTGGCAAACAAAACGAAGAAACCATTAAATCTCTATCTGGCCGTGAAGACTTAAGAAAATCCTTAGTTGAACACCTCAACAAGATTTTGCTTCCAGAGACAGGTAAAACCCTGATTGCTGACTTACTGTTTACCAAATACCTTTATCAGTAATGATGTAAAACGAATCCCAATAAAAAAGCGGCTCATCTGGCCGCTTTTTTTGTCTCTATCGTTTGGCTACTCATTAGAAGATATGAATTAGCTTCTTGCCGAGCTTGGTGCTTTCATCGCATCGATAAAGCCAATAATCACACCAGCGGCTAGACCAGCTAAATGCGCCGTATTGGCGATAGCCATAAATGGCTGCATGTACCCAAGCACCAACCACACCAACATAAAGCCGACAATCTGTCTTGGGATACCTAAACCAAGTTGTGGCGCCTTCGCACCAACCACCCATAAGTAACCAACCAAGGCATACACAACACCAGACAAACCACCGAAGTTCGCCCCTTCAACCCAATACTGCCCAGCACCTGAAAGCGCAGAAGAGACAGCAAAGATCTGAAGTAGCTTGAGGCTGCCAAGTTTCTTCTCAATGTCTCCACCTAGCTGCCACCACCACAAAATATTAAATGCGATGTGCATAACAGAGAAATGTAGAACGGCATGACTCAACCAACGCCACAGCTGCCATTGCTGTCCACCCACCGCTGGGAAATGTAGGGCATTGAAAATAGCTTGGCCAAAACCGATCTGTTGCAGCGCAAAAATCACCACACACACCAACATCAGGCTTAGTGTCACTGGGCCTGCTTTGGCTTTGATCATGCCCATGAAGCTTGGCGTGTGGTAATGGAAGTTGCTCTTTCTGGTCTCTGCCATGTCCCAAGATGCAGCTTGATAGCGCTTATGATTGGGCTCAGCCAGAAAACGATTCAGCTCAGCTTCGGTTTCAACCTGAAATTGGCCATCAAGAAGCCAAAGAGCAAAACGCCCTTCTCCCTCTGGAGACATCTGAATAGGGATCTGACGAGAGGCCATATAATCAATAAATGCTTGAGCAAGACGTGGATTGTCTAACACCATCAATCTAATCATTGTTACTTCCTATTCATTCTATGAGGGATGCTTGAGGCGGTTCAGGTGATGAAAGTCATTAACCTGCGATCACTGGAAGTTCAGCACGATGCCAAGCTTCGAAACCACCATCAACACTATATACCTCTTCAAAGCCTTGGTTCACTAAATATTGTGCCGCACCTTGGCTACTGATGCCGTGGTAGCACATCACTAAGATAGGTTGTTCGAACTCAACCTCATCCATGAATGACACCATCGTATCGTTAGTCAGGTGGTAGGCTGTTTTTGGGTGGGCAACCGCAAAAGACTGCGGGTCACGTATATCGACAAGTCGAGCTTCGCCTTGTTCGATGAGGGCTTGAGCGCCTTTAACATCGATATGTTTAAACTGGTCCATGACTTTCTCTTTTTATACTGATTTACTTTGCTGCCATTGTAACCTATCCCAAGGCTAACATTCACATCCACTTAATAAGGTTATCCACCAGCGATCACTTTTACACCATTTGTGGATAAATCTGTGAATTGCGTGAATAAAGTGTCTTTTCAAAAATAGATCCACAACATGTAGTAATGATCCTGATCTAACTGTGGGTTAACTGAAACATATCCCCACTCGAAAAACCCCGTCAAAGCCTTACTACACACTGCTTTTAGATAGCTGACGAATAAACTTCTCACAGAGTTATCCACAAAATCATTTTGCAAATTTCGATCGCAAAAGTTGAGAAATCGATCCAAAACAAAAAGGCCGAGATCTCTCGATCTCGGCCTTTTCAAAATTCAACTATTTGTTAGCTCTACTAGAAAGTAGAAGCTAATAGAAACTAGATGCTATTAGAAATCACCAACGGCTTGTTTCAATTTCTTCATCGCATTCTTTTCTAACTGGCGAACACGCTCAGCTGAGATACTGTAGGTATCCGCTAAGTCTTGCAGGGTTGCCTTGTTGTCGTCTAACCAACGTGAGCGAACAATGTGTTGGCTACGCTCGTCTAAGTTTGCTAGTGCTAGCCCTAGGCGATTATTGGTGTGTGACTCCCAGTTAGCCGCTTCAACCGTCTCAGCAACGTCTGACGCCTTGTCTTCTAGGTAGTAAACTGGAGCAGTGTAAGCAGAACCGCCATCGTCATCGTCCATAGGCGCTTCAAACGTCGCATCTTGTGCTGCTAAGCGAGATTCCATCTCACGAACTTCTGAAGGCTCAACACCCAGTTCACGAGCAACCGTCTCAACTTCACCGTTATTGAACCAACCCAAACGCTTTTTAGACTTACGAAGGTTAAAGAACAGTTTACGCTGTGCCTTAGTGGTCGCAATTTTAACGATACGCCAGTTACGTAGAACGTATTCATGGATTTCAGCTTTGATCCAGTGAACAGCAAACGAGACGAGACGAACACCAACTTCTGGATTGAAGCGCTTAACAGCCTTCATCAAGCCGATGTTACCTTCTTGGACGAGATCAGCCATTGGTAGCCCGTAGCCAGAGTAGCCTCTTGCAACGTGCACCACGAATCTTAGGTGGGAAAGGATCAAGCCTTTCGCAGCGTCGATCTCACCTTTGTAATGTAATCGCTCTGCAAGTCCACGTTCCTCTTCAGGAGTCAGCATAGGGTAGCTGTTCGCTGAGCGGATATAGCTATCTAAACTATCTTGTGTGACTAAAGCCATTTGATACGCTTGGTTTGCCATTCGGTTCCTCATCAATCTCTGATCTGGAGTAATACATCTATTAAAACCCTACAATCTTGAACCTAAAATGAACAGGTTTCAAGGAGGGGGAAGTAATTATGCATAATCAATTCGTCTATACAAGGCAAAAACTGGTTAAGAAGTGCCTATTTTTCGTCTAAATATGACTCTATTCACCTAAACTGGTTCAATTTCTTTTAGGTGACGCTGTGCAGAAAGCTTTGCAGCCACACTACCAAGCAGAGTTCCGACGATCAAAAGCAGTAAAGATTCATCCCAACTCAGGCCAATTAAACGGAAGTGGCTGTCGTATAGCTGAGCCAAGTCATCCACCGCGCTGTTCAGCAATACGGTAATCAATGCCGTCATTACCCAAGCGCTAATCGAACCTAAAACGCCAAACCACATCCCAGCATAAAGGTATGGTCGAAGAATGTAGCTGTCGGTCGCACCAATCAGCTTCATGGTTTGAATCTCTTCTTTATGCGCCAACACATTAAATCGTAGTGTATTGCCGATAATCAGAAATACCGCGCCCAGCATCAATACCGTTAAGGTAATCACGATGACAGCCGCTAATGCTTTGATCGCATCTAATCGCGCTAACCAATCTTCGTCTAGGCGAACATCGGTCACTAATTCTTGTTGTTTAACTGTGCCTGCCAGCTCTTTAATTAAGGTATCGCTGTGCACGCTTGGCGTAATCACCAGCACACCTGGCAGTGAATAATCGTCGAGAATGGTTAGGGCGTCTTCAAAACCAGAATACTGGCTGAGGTCTGCAAGCCCTTGCTGCGGAGAAATGTACTCCACGAGCTCAACTTGATCCCAACTTTCGATTTCATCCTTAAGCACCATTACTCGTGGCTCAGGAATACCATCCTCTACATAAGCACTTATTTGTGACGGGCTAGTGACATCTTGCGCCACTTCCCCTACATTTTTACCTAATAGGTACAAACAAGCTGGCATCGCCAACGCCATAGAGATCACCGCAAGGGTCAGTAAGTTGCCTAACGGGCGCTGCCACATTTGCGAGAACGATGACTTGGCTTGTTTCCAGTGAACAACAAAGAAGCCGTCGCTTGAAGCGCGGTTTGCTGCTCGATTAGATTGAGGTTTTTTGATGCGCTTATTCGCGGCCATAGTCTTCAACCTCACTCAAAAATCCTTGGTTTAATTCAAGATGGCGGTACTGAGGGCGAGTGTTCACTAACCCGACATCATGCGTCGCTAGGATGATCGTCACACCTGAGCGGTTGAATTCTTCAAATAATCGCAACACACGGTTAGATAATTCAGGGTCTAGATTACCGGTAGGCTCATCGGCTAAAAGCAGAGTTGGACGGTTAACCACGGCGCGAGCAATACCCACGCGTTGTTGTTCACCACCAGAAAGTTGGCTTGGCAAACAACGGGCTTTATCTAATAAACCGGTTTTATCCAACGCAGCACTGACTCGGCGTTTTATTTCGTTTTCAGAAATAGATTCAATACGCATAGGCAGAGCGACGTTATCGAAAATCGAACGGTCCATCAGCAGGCGATGGTCTTGAAAAACAATCCCAATATTACGGCGTAAGAAAGGAATGTCTTTGGCTGGGATACGAGTGATATCGTGATCGTTGAACCAGACACGTCCATCAGTTGGACGCTCTATCGCGCAGATCAACTTCAGCAAGGTACTTTTACCAGCCCCAGAGTGCCCACCCAAAAAAGCCATCTCTCCACGTTTCAGGTGAAAGTCCACTTTTTGGAGCGCTTGTCTTCCACCTCGGTAGGCTTTACTCACTTGCTGAAATTTGATCACCGAAAATTCCTCTTACGATCACTAATATCAAATTTAAAAACGGTAGCAGATTAAGGATAAACCACTTTGCTACTCGCGTTACTCTTCGCGGCTAAATAGTGCTTCAATGAAGTCTTTAGATTCAAATGGACGCAGGTCATCAATACCTTCACCCACACCAATGTAGCGGATTGGAATCTGGAACTGGTCAGCAATTGAGAAAATTACACCACCTTTCGCCGTACCATCTAGCTTAGTCAGTGTAATACCCGTAACTGGAGCCACTTCACTGAACAACTTCGCTTGGCTGATAGCGTTCTGACCTGTACCTGCATCGAGCGTTAGCATGATTTCGTGTGGCGCAGAGTCATCAATCTTCTTCATTACACGAACGATCTTGCGTAGCTCTTCCATCAGGTTGCTCTTGTTCTGCAAACGACCGGCTGTATCAGCAATCACAACATCAACACCACGAGCCTTCGCTGCTTCAATCGCATCGTAGATAACAGACGCACTGTCCGCACCAGTGTGTTGAGCGATAACTGGCACATCGTTACGCTGACCCCAAACCTGAAGCTGTTCAACGGCTGCAGCACGGAAGGTATCACCCGCTGCTAGCATCACTTTCTTGCCTTCATTTTGGAATTGTTTCGCCAGCTTACCGATCGTAGTTGTCTTACCTACACCGTTCACACCCACCATTAAGATAACGTAAGGTGTTTTAGTGGTATCAACAACCAGTGGCTGTTCCACTTGGCTTAAGATGTCTGCCATCTCTTCTTTGAGCAGACCATAAAGCGCTTCACCGTCTTTTAGGTCATTGCGAGATGCTTTTTCTGTCAGGTTTTCAATGATCTTAACCGTGGTATTCATACCCACGTCAGCAATCAGAAGTTGCTCTTCTAGCTCTTCAAACAGGTCTTCATCGATTTGCTTGCCTTTGAACAGACCAAAGAAACCAGCACCGATGTTTGCTTTAGTGCGGCTTAGGCTGCGCTTAAGACGAGCAAAGAAGCTTTCTGTCGGCTTCTCTTGTACTTCTTCAACCTTAGCTTGAGGAACTGCCACTTCTTCCTGTTCTGCTTCTGCTTCTGCT
>NZ_JBFRTR010000081.1:0-15267 GCF_041474215.1 Vibrio sp. 10N.222.52.C12 | reverse complement strand
ATGTATTTGAAAATAAATAGCCATTTAAGTCGCCGTACCCTTTCCTTTGGCCTTTTGATGGTTTTTTTGATCGTTTCAACAGCCATATCGCTAAGCTACAATCATTCAAATACTGATAAAAAACAGGCACCTAAAATAGCCAAGCCCAAAAGCATTCATATTCCAACCCCAGCTCCGACATCTGAAATGGTTTCAGGGGTTGTGAAATACTCTTTTGTCAGTTCTATACTATCCTCTGGTTTGACGAACAATGAATTAAAATCACTATTGAGTCTATTAGGTGATAATTTTGACATTATTAAATCAGTTAACAACGGTGATAAGTTTTCAATAAAAACCCAACATGATGGTACAAAAACAGAATATGTCAGTGCTTTTTACTATTTAGGTAGTGATATAGAATTTTTTGCTATGAGAGGGGCGGATGATAATATCTATAACGAAAATGGATATAAAATAAACAATGACTATGTATTCCCTCTTGCTAAGCATTATCGAGTGAGTTCATCATTCGATTTAAACAGGAAACACCCTATAACGAATCGAATTGCACCTCATTTTGGAACGGATTACGCGACACCTATTGGCACAGAGATTCATTCGTTGTCCAACGGTGTCGTTTTGAAGTCTCGATATAACCGTTTCGCAGGTAACTACTTAACCATAAAACACACTGATGGAAACTATGCGCGCTACCTTCATCTTTCAGAAAGACATGTCTTAGCTGGGGAATACATCACTAAAGGTCAGATAATCGGTCTTACTGGGAATTCAGGCCGAACAACTGGACCTCACTTGCATTTAGAGCTTTCGGTTGCTGGAGTACCAGTTAACTTCGAACAATATATCAACGCAGACAAAAGCTACAACGACCAATTTATATACATTGCTCAAGCTGAACGTAAGCAGCTAATAAAAAGCCTAGCTCAATCTGTACAATCAAACCAACCTCCAACATAGAGTTCCCCTAGTAATATTCGATTTGCCTTTGAGGCAAACCAAGCAAATACTCGCATTATTTATCTCTGAATAGGAGACTCAGATAACGCGTTGTCTCACTAACTCATTTCAAGTTGTTAGCAGTTGAATCAAAGACTTAGCCGCATAAGTACTGCGTTCTAAATTGTAACTTAATAGTCAATTTCAATTGAACTCCCAAGAATCTTTGCGCAAATGTCTTTTTCTGTAGTTCTTCTAGGCGATATAGCGCTTTACACGCCCTATCGAACCCTTACAATGTGCAGCAAATATATTTATCAAGGTTTATCTCTATGTCTATTCAATGGTTTCCGGGTCACATGCATAAAGCCCGTAAAGAAATCGAAGAAGTTATCCCACAAGTTGATGTGATCATCGAAGTACTGGACGCTCGTATCCCGTTCAGTAGTGAAAACCCAATGATCTCTTCACTGCGCGGCGATAAGCCTTGTGTAAAAGTGCTGAACAAGCGTGACCTTGCAGATCCTGAACTGACTCAACGTTGGATTGAGCACTTCGAGAAGGAGCAAGGCGTTAAAGCGATTGCGATTACGACTAGCGTAAAAGAAGAAGTTAACCACGTTATGGAGCTGGTACGTAAACTGGCACCGCACCGTGAACAGATGGGCAAAAACATTCGTACAATGATCATGGGCATCCCGAACGTGGGTAAATCGACCATCATCAACTGCTTGGCTGGACGTACGATTGCGGTTACTGGTAACCAACCTGCGGTAACTCGTCGCCAACAACGTATCAATCTGCAAAATGGCGTGATCCTTTCAGATACTCCAGGAATCCTTTGGCCTAAAGTAGAAAACCCACACAGTGGCTTCCGCTTGGCTGCAACAGGTGCTGTAAAAGATACAGCAATGGAATACGATGAAGTGGCATTTTACACAGTAGAGTACCTAGCAAAGCAGTACCCTAACCTTTTGCAAGAGCGTTACCAAATTGAAGATCTGCCAGAGTCTGACATCGAATTGATGGAAGCAATTGGTCGTAAGCGTGGTGCACTTCGTGCCGGTGGTCATATCGACATTCACAAATGTTCAGAAATCCTGCTTCACGAATTGCGTAATGGCACTTTAGGTAAGGTAACGCTTGAGTTGCCAGAAATGATCACACAAGAGCTGATCGAAGTTGAAGAAGCGGCTGCGCTGAAAGCGGAACAACAGATTAAGAAAAAAGAAGAGCGTCGTAAGCGTTACCTGAAGAACAAGCGTTAATCGCGATTAGTTTTTATAATCTGCTTTAATTTCTGTTTACCACTCTTACACCAGCCTCTAGATATTCACGCTCTATCGATAATAGAGCGTGAATATTGCCCGCTACCGTTTGTTGATCTAGCTAACATACTGACAAATCTATAGAAATGGTCGTTTACAATCCCAAAGACTGTGACATACTACGCAAATTATTGTGTATCAATCTCGGCTAATTTCTCAATGCGCTCTTATTCTGGGTTCAAGAATCAAAGATTTAAAACCTATTTCGATAATGAAATTTATTTGCCGTACATAAATTTCATCTACATCCCTATCTCAATATTCTGTGCTTTTATCGTCACCGACTACATCCACTTTGGTAGCGAGTGCATTACGCCTATCATTTTCCGAGTCATACTTTTTTTATTGATGATGGCCGCCGCCAGATACTGTATTACAAACAAACCCAACGTTTTGGAACTCGTAGAAAATGCCTTCCTTGTAATTAGCTCACTTTTCTTGGTCTATGTCGGTCGACTAGCCATCGAGCTGAACAACTTCGATTACCAAGGTGGCATCATTTTAGTGATGATCTACATTGGTACGTTTTCAAGATTGTCAGCCAGATACAGTATATCTACGCTGTCGTTTATCTTTTTGGCTTATCTCATCGGCCTTGCGCCACTGCTTTATGAAGCGGAGCCAGAGCATGAAATAGAAACAATTTCCGTTTATATCTCGGCTTACATCCTAATCTCAGCGGCCTGTGTTAGACGTGACCTGGAAGTACACAAACGTTTCGCTCAATCCGAGCAACTCCGCAAACAAGCGATTCAGCTTCGCAAGCAATCTAATATGTTCGAGGCCCTTTCCTATCAAGACGCACTAACGGGCTGCTACAACCGCCTTTATCTTCATCAGGTGATAGAACCGAGCATAGACCGTCAGCGATCCATTACATCGCTCATGATAGATATTGATCATTTCAAATCGATTAACGACACCTACGGCCATCAAATGGGTGACATGGTGATTAAAGAACTGGCCGATGAGATTCAAAAACGACTACCGACTAGCAGTAACTGCTTTCGATACGGCGGTGAAGAGTTTTTGGTGCTGGTCCAAGGAGAAACCGAGGCTTCAATTGAATCGCTGGTTAATGCCCTTTTAGAATCCCCTACTCGCCTTAGATTAGAAGTAACAATTTCAATCGGTGTGAAACATGCCCCTCAAGCCCTTGGTTCTGTCGAGCAGCTTATCGACGACGCTGACCAAGCACTCTACATTTCGAAAAAAGGCGGTAGGAATAAGATCACATGGTGTGATTAATCGCCCAATATTTCACGCATCTTTGCGAATCATTAAAACGACCACTAATTCAATCAAAAAAGCCCCGAGCAACTTAATACTCGGGGCTTTTGTCTTTGTTCTTCTGCTTTAAAATAGCTTCGTTAAGAACCTGCTACTCAGCAAAAAAACAGTATTCAACAAGAATCGACTAAGAATACACAACGCTCGCTGTTTTCTGTTCAAGTTCAACGGGAGAGCTCCAAGAAATCACTTTTTCATTCACTTGGCTGCCACATGGTGCGTTCCAAACTTGCTCTAGTTCTTCTTTGCCACCAATCGCCTGATAAAAAGCAATCGCTTGGTGGTTCTCAGACATCACCTCTAGGTAAAGCCCTGAGTCCGAATAGTATTGCTGCAACCACTTCGACAATTCAGACAACAGACGCTTGCCTACACCTCGTCCACGATAATTATTATCTACATGTAACGCATCGATGAACGTACCACGCTCAAAGTTGTGATTACCGAACGCGCAGACAAAACCAACCAGTAAACCGCCTTCCTCAAGCAATAAAACATGTTGGTTGAAAGGAGGATTAATCAAACGAGTCTGCCAAATAACAGATCTGTCCTCCAAAACATCATGTTCTAGGTAATCATCAGCAAGAATGCCACGGTAATATAGCTTCCAGCTATCCGCGTGTAATTGGGCAATCCGCTCATAATCTTTATATTCAGCTACCTTAATTTCCATTTATTAGCCCTTAGTACTTCCATTTATGACTTGCTACTACATTTCACACTACCTTTATACAATATTTAAGCAAAACATACTAATACACGTTTACACTTTCAATATTGACTTACACGTGTACGCTGATATTCTAGCGCACAGATGTAAGCCCAATGGAAATTTGCTAATGAATAGTGCCGACAAACAATCTACAAAAAAGCCGCCATTAATCTGGCTCAATATTTTTGTGTTCTCTTTTAGTATGCTGCTTGCTGTTGTAGCGGCTCCCGTTTATGGCTACTTTTTTGGCTATGGCATGGAGCACTGGATATGGCTAGCAATCTGCTTTACGTTCTGTAACCTTTCAATCACGACAGGTTATCACCGCTTATGGTCACATAAAGCGTTTGAAGCGCATTCAAGCCTAAGATTCCTGTTTGCATTAGGTGGTGCATTTGCCCTGCAGAACAGCGCGCTACACTGGTCTTCTGATCACCGTGTTCACCACAAGCATGTCGATAACAACGACAAAGACCCATACTCTGCAAAACGTGGATTTTGGTACTCACACATTGGCTGGATGATTCGTAATTACAGCACCTCAATGTACGAAAACTACGAAAACTGCCGTGACCTTAAAAAAGATAAGATTGTTATGTGGCAGCACAAGCACTATGTTCTGTTAGCATTACTAATGAATTTCGGTGTTCCTATCGCTTTAGGCGTGATTTACGGTGACGTGATTGGCATGTTGTTAATCGTAGGTGCAGTTCGTTTGGTACTTAACCACCACACAACATTCTTTATTAACTCTCTTGCTCACATCTGGGGTAGCCAACCTTTTACTGACAAAAACACAGCGCGTGATAACGGTGTGTTAGCAGTACTCACTTTCGGCGAAGGCTACCACAACTTCCACCACATCTTTGAGAACGACTACCGTAACGGCATCTACTGGTGGCAATACGATCCAACAAAATGGTTGATTAAGAGTGCTTCGTTGATGGGACTGGCAAGTAAGCTTAAGAAAACCCCTCAAGCTCGTATTGAGAAAGCTGAAGCGTCAATGTTACTTAAACGCACCCAGCAAAAAATCATGCATCGTGCCGACAAGCAACAAATCGCAGAGAAGCTTCAACAAGAGTTTGATGCTCTAGTATCAAACATGAACGAATATTACGAAGTTAAAAAACAGCTACTTGAAAGCAAGCGCGAAGACGTTGTGAAGAAGTACGAACACTCTGTTCTTAAGGTTCGTTATCAGCAAATCAAAATGAATTTCGAACAACAGAAGAAAAATTGGGCAATGACGGTTGAGCAATACGCTTAAGCTAAAACAGTACGCTTAACACCCCAGTAACAACACAGTTTGATTCTTATTCAAAAGCCCTCATATTGCTATGAGGGCTTTTTTTAATAAGCATAACCTACTCGGCTCTGGCCCTATGCTCTCGAGTTTGAATTGTGGATGGTAAGAACCATAGTTATTGGATTTCAGAACTCTTTCTTCATTCTGAATTTATACTTATATTACTTACCGAGTTTAAAGCGAAGGAATTGAAAATGAGCAAACTGACTATTATTGCAACGATCGTCTCTAAAGAAGACAAAACTGAGCTTGTAAAAGCTGAGATGATTAAATTGATCGATAAAACCCGTGTTGAAGACGGCTGTATTAACTACGATCTGCACCAAGATAACAGTAACCCTGCTCACTTCGTTTTTCATGAGAACTGGGAGTCTGAAGTTCATCTAGAGAAACACTTAGCGAGCCAACACATCGCTGACTACATGGCTGCGACTGAAGGTTGTATTGAAACCTTTGTGCTTAATAAAATGACGCACATTGCCTAACCAGTCACTCAGTACTAATTCAATAAAAAGCCCTGCTCTGATCGCAGGGTTTGTCTTTTCTACAAGCTTATATCTGCTCATTCTAATAATGAAAAAACCCGCCAGAGTAGCGGGTATGGTCAATAATCATGACTGTCAAAGACAGATAGGTAACAACCATCAATCCAATATTGAGTACCACTTTACAGTGGCACTCTGACATTTCTTTTGCTGATCGCTAGCACGGGGGCACTAGTTAAAAGCACGAGCCAAAATGCCATTCCCTTGATATTGGTAAACACTTGAATTACTACTTACAAAGACCGATTCTCCGGGCTTAAGAGAAACTGACCGTCCTTCTGAAGTGACGGTCGCCTCTCCTTCCACACAGAACAAGATCTCCGCGCTACGTAAATACTGTGACTTGCTCTCATCAGTCGCAGATAAGATATCAAAGCCAAAGTCATCCACTGGAATCGGATAGCTCATCTTACCCTCTTTCAATACAGGCTTAAGGCGAATATCTTCTGGCTTAATCGGCTCAAAGATCGTGTTGTCGATAAGCTCCCGAACGTCTATGTATTTGGGTGTGAGACCGGCACGCAGCACATTGTCTGAGTTTGCCATGATCTCCAAGCCTGTGCCTTGAACATAAGCGTGAGGTGTTTCTGCGAACAGGAACATCGCTTCACCGGGCGCCAGTTCAACCGTGTTGAGCATCAATGGGGCAAACAAACCAATATCACCCGGATAGTGCTGTTTGAATTCAATGCTGTATTGCAGAGCTTCACGCCCCATGGCCGTTTTGGCTGGTCGCGCATGCGCGGCATAAAGCTCATTAAGCGCAGAGGCTTTACGGTCACCTTTAAGAGACATAATTGCGCTAAAGAAAGACTTCAAAGAATCACTGTCGGCATTGGCTTTTAGTACATTACGCTCAATCGCTAACGAAGGAATATCTGCTTCTTCGAACAAGGCAATAATATCGTCGATTGGACGAAAGCCATTCATCGCTTTGTAGAAGGTCAACGCATAAACCAACTCAGGCTTGTGGTTTGGATCTTTGTAGTTTCGATTGGACGCATTCAAAGGGATGCCAAGTGCATTCTCTCGCTCAAAACCTAATTCTGATTTGCGCTTGTTGGGATGAACCTGAATCGATAACGGTGTTTCAGCTGCTAAGACCTTAAATAAGAAAGGTAGTTCACCGAAACGTGCCGCCGTGTATCCGCCTAAAACATCGATTCTGTTTTCATCAATCATGTGAGAAAGCGGCTCACCTGTATCACCTACTTTTGAGCAACCATTAGGGTGAGCACCCATCCAAATTTCTGCCTGAGGTTCTTGGTTTGGGTTCACAATACCAAAAAGTTGGTTAATGGAGTCTTTGCTTCCCCATGCGTAGTTTTGAATAACGTTATCGAGTTTAAATAGAGACATAATTACTTCTCATTAAAAATCTGGCTGCCAAGCTTGAGCGTGGCGGCGATATTACGGGCAGTGCGAGTCAGGTTTTGATTCGCTTCTGATAAAACTTGGTCTAAAGACTGAGGTGAACGTACGGTTCCAAATAGGCTAGACATTGAATCGTAAAGCTTTTCAACGTCTTGCCCCAAAGAGCCCGCAATTCCGATGGTTGGAATATTCAGCTGTTGAGCTCGCTGAGCGATACCGAAAGGTGTTTTACCTTGCAGGGTTTGGTTGTCCATCTGCCCCTCTCCAGTCACGACCAGTGAAGCACCTTCAAGAACCTTATCTGCACCTAAGGCATCTAATACCATCTCAATACCCGCTTTAATTTGGATATTGAATGCAAGACTTAACCCCAGTGGTGTACCACCAGCCGCACCAAAACCAGCAGTGTCTCGATGATTAATACCCGTGCGCGCTTGAGCGATATCGGCAAAATGTTCGATCGCAGTATCAAGTTGTTCAACTTGAGCTTTTGATGCTCCCTTCTGTGGACCAAACACAGTACTGGCTCCGCTTTCGCCACATAATGGATTATTCACATCACACGCGACCACGAACGTCACTTCTTTGCATCTAGGGTGCAGTCCTTCAAGATCTATGCTTGCTAACCGGCTTAATTCGGCGCCGCCACCAGATAGCTCGCTGCCTTGCTTGTCTAATAACTTGCCTCCCAACGCTTGTAAGATGCCAGCACCTGCATCATTGGTTGCGCTGCCGCCCAAACCAATAATGATTTGTTCAACACCTTGATCTAGTGCATCTTTGATCAATAGCCCAGTACCAAACGAAGATGCGGTTAACGGTGCTCTTTCTTCTACGGTTAATAGGTCTAAACCCGATGCTTGAGCAAATTCCACCAAGGCAGTTTTTACGTTGGCGCCATCAACAGTCTGTTCCAACGAAGCCCAATAAGCCGTACATTCACGCCCGATTGGATCCGTCGTGTGCAGCCGTTGCTTCTTACCATTGAGCGCCTCTAGCAACACGTCTACCGTGCCTTCTCCGCCATCGGCGAGTGGCATTTTCACAAACTCTGCGTAAGGGAAAACATCGGCAAATCCACGCTCAATGCAAGACGCAACTTGATGAGCGTCGAGTGATTCTTTAAATGAATCAGGGGCAATTACAATTTTCATTGTCGTTCACCATTCCCGCCCACCAAGGTGAGCGGGTTATCGAAATTAGAATTTGATTTGGAATGTTTTTGCTTGGCAAGGTGCTATCTGGCCGAACTCTTCAGATGCTACATCACCTTCGCGTACGCGCTCGTCCATGCTTGTCTCTTTCCAGCTTGAAACCGCTTGAGTAAAAGAGATTGAATCCGATACTGAACCCGATTCTGCCGGGTTGTAGACACGCATGATCAGTGCATCTTCGTCTTCCGCTTTCTTCAGCACACTCAACACCGCGCCTGATTGTTGCTTAGACAGAAGGCTAAAACTCATAGGTAGGTTCTGCTCACCCACGTTGAGCTTCATCGCGTTGTAAGGGATCTTGTTGTAGCATTCGATTTGAGTGACATTGTCACGTGCTTGCGCCATGATGTTCGCGTCAATATGGTTACCAGAGAAACCGCACAACGTGAATTCACACACTAACTTACCGCGCACTTGCGAATCTGGTGTCGGAATCTTGATGCCTGATGGACGGCCTGGGCGAAGCAATAGCTCTTCTTTACCCAACACGCCGATACCACGGAACAGTGTCAGTGCGAAGGTATCTCGGTTTTCGTCACCTTGAGATGCAATCACCTCAAATTCACGTAGACCATTCGACATAATCGCCATGCCCGCTTTGCCGTTTTCTAATGCAGCGAAGTTCATCAGTTGGTAAACCGGAACCGGTGCTTCTTTCCACTTCTCTTCTTCCCAAACCGCCATAGCAGGGTCATTGGTTGGTCGAGTAATACAACCGAACTGGTTGTCTGCAACCACAGTTTCAGAAACGAATGGCGTTGGTACTAAGACACGTACACGGTGGTCGTCGGCTTGGTTGTCTAGTTCCATACGTACTTCAATGCGGCGAGAACCTTGCTTCAATACCACTTGGCATTGCGCTTCAACGAATCCGTTTTGACCCGTGCGTTCTTCACGCTCTGCAAGGTTTGCAGGTACGTTCATTCGGAAAGCGATGTTCGCTACCGATTGGAAGCCTTGGTGGTCAATCGATGTTTCGACTGGGAACTCGTCTGAATACAGTAACCATTCTTGACGAGATGGAGAGTAATCGTACTCATCACCGTCATCAGAACCGTCTTCCAAACGAAGTACTTGGTCGAATACTTGCTCTGTCTCTTTATCGAAAATAGTCAGAGTACCGTTGTCGTTTACATTGATTCGGTAGTACTCGTTCTCTAGTAAGTAGTCTTTTTGTTCTGCAACTTTTACTGCACCCTTCTCGTTACCTTGGATGTGTAACGTGGTGAAGCCCATCGCTGGCACAATGCGTTTGATTTGAATATCAAACTCCATGAACGGGTCGTAGTTACCGTAGTGAACGATTTGACGGTCTACTTTACCCGGGTCAATTTGGCGCTTGTCTTGGATGAAGTACTCAACTGGGTTTTCGTTTTCATCAAAGATAGAGAACTCTTGAGCACGGATAGTGATAGTGGTGTTAACCACTTCTTCACGCTCGTATGGAGAAAGGTTGAACATCGCCAGTTTGTCGCAACCTTCGCGATCTGGCATATGGTCAACAATCTTACGCTTGTAGAAGTGAATCAGGTTGGTCGCCATGTCGTCAGCAAGGATGTAACGGTTTAAGATTTCAGCGTGTACCTTGTCTGAACAACAGCAACCAATAGAGTCATGAGCGTGGTTCTTCATGCTCTCTTTCCACATTTTCTCAATCAAACCGTGGTGGTATTCAAAACCTAATGTCCAAGCGATAGACGCTTGCGGTTCTAAGATGTTTACAATCTTGTTTTCGATTTCTGCGTGGATCAGTTTGATGTCCATACGCGTAGAAGAGATCGTACGGTGAACACGCATGTATTTACCGTCGTTGAACTCGCCTTTGATTGTGTCGAGTTGGTCGCGCGCCGCTTCTACTTTCTCGAACACTTCTTCGTAACGGCTCATTGAGAATTCACGATCTGGGTAGATTTCGCGAAGCTTGTCCATTACTTCAAAGATGTCTTTTTGAATCGGCATTTGGTCGTGGCCGTTCGGTAGCAAGATATCTTTAGTCACCGATGGCTTTTCTAGCACTGGGAAGTACTTATCTAAACGAGCACGCAAGCCTTCTTCGTCTTGTGGAAGGTATTTACCAATCGCGTAACCCAGCGGAAGCACTTGTGCCGTTACTTCACTGCCGTCATTAGACTGCCATAAGAATTCTGTTTTGTTGGTGCCATGACGCTCTGAACAACCACGCCAGAACATTGCACGCGTGATGTCGAAGCCGTTGTAGATCATTGGCAGCTGTGAGCTCATGCTGAATGAATCTGGTAGGTAACCAATCTTCATTGCATCGCCAAACTTCATACAGTCACGAATACCATACATCATGTTGCGTACAATTGACTCACCAGAAACTTGCATTGTGTCGGTTTGAGAATACCAAGGGCCAATAATTAACTTGCCCGCTTCAACCAATGCTTTTACGCGCTCTGTGTTTTCTGGTTTGATTGCGAAGTAGTCTTCTAAAACGGCGGTTTGACCATCTAGAACGTAGTATTTGTATTCTGGATCGCTCTCCAGACGGTTCATGATTTCTTCCATGTTGTTCACAAGAAGAATACGAGACTCTTCTGTTGTGAAATACCATTCACGATCCCAGTGCATGTGAGGAGTAATATGTACGCGTGATGTAGTCATAATCATTTACCTAAATGTGTCGCTTCGAGTAAAACTAAAGTTCGAACCCAAATACGACTAAATTAAATTTTTTCAAGGGGTTAAAATTGGCTGCCACTAAATTTAGGGTGCAGAAAACCACGCCCAGAATCTGTGTGAATAAAACCGTTAGGAGCACAGGTATTTAGGGCAGCCAGTTGTTTGTTATTTTTTATATATTGATTTCGCAGTGAGTTAGGAGCTAACTCAAAATTCAGTTAGTTCTGTGTTGCAGTACTTGCTTCAAATTTACCCTTTTTTACCGCGTGACCACGCCACATCAGAAGAGTAATGGTTGAAATCACTGTGCCGACAATCGCAGCACCGAACCAGATTGCAGCAGCAGAGAATGCGCCTAAACCAGAATCGTGTAACAAGAAAATAGAGAAGATACCTGCGCCCGGAGTGGATAGACCAATACCTGCCGCACCCACCATTGCACCTGTTACTACAGAGCCTAGTAAGAATGAGCCGATTACACGGATTGGATCTTCAATCGCCATTGGGATTGCACCTTCAGTAATACCCGCAAGACCAAGTAGCCATGTCGATTTACCGGTTTCAATCTCAAAGTCTTTGAATAGGCGTGGAGCAATCATGGTTGAAGCCGTTACAGTGAACGCCGATACCATTTTTACTGAACCAAAGATTGCGTAAGGGCCATAAACACCGTTCGCCATCGCACCTAAACAGAATGCGTAAGCGGCTTTGTTTACCGGACCACCTAAATCGAATGACACAAACAGACCAAGAATCGCACCCAATAACAGCGCATTGGTGCCTGACATACCGTTCAACCAATCCGTTAGACCTTGGTTTAAGAACGCAACAGGTTTACCGATAACAAACAGCATCAAGCTACCCGCTACCAAAGTACCAATCACCGGGTAAAGGTAGAAAGTAAGGAAGCCGTTAAATGCAGGGCCTAAGCGAACATGCTCTTTCACCCAGCGCATCACGTAACCCGCAATCAAACCACCAACAACACCGCCTAGGAAACCTGAACCAATGATGTTTGCAGCAATACCCGCAGCAAAACCAGGACCAAGTGCCGGTTTGTCGGCTAATGAGTAAGCAGTGTAAGCCGCCAGTACTGGCACCATCAATGTACCCAGTAGGCCGCCACCTAGTTTGCGATACATCCATAGCCAAGAATCTTTTGTTGCGTAAAGATCTTGCAGGTCAAAAATTTGTGCGATAAGAACAGCAACCGCAAGAACAGTACCACCAGCAACGATCAGAGGAACTGCGTAAGAAATACCAGAAAGCAGCGCTTGTTTAAGCTCAGTTTTCAGTGGCAGTTTTTTCGGTTTGTCATCAGTAGCCACTGTACGCTCTGCACCGTTACCTTTTTTCGACTCTTCAATCGCTTCATTTAGAATGCGTTCACCGTGTTTAATCGGTTCTGCAACTGGCGTTTCAACACGAGGGATTCCGTTAAAACGATCCACTTCTTTAATCGCGACTTCAGCAGCAAAAACACACGCCACAGCATTGTTTAATTGCTCAGCCGTCAAACGATCTTCAATGCCATTTGCGCCCTGCTTTTCAACATGAACCTTGTAGCCAAGCTTTTTGCCCGCTTTTTCAAGGTATTCTGCAGCCATATAGGTGTGAGCAATGCCTGCAGGGCAAGCAGTAACACATACAATTGTCGGCGCATTTGTATCTAAGTTGTCTTGTTTTTCTTCTTGCTGATTATCGCCATCAAGAAGCGCGAAGATTTCATCAGCGGTTGTTGCTTTTAATACTGCTTCACGAACATCGTCATCAACCAATGTGGTTGTCAGTTCGGTCAGCAGGTGCATGTGGGTAGAACCCGCTTCTGCATTGGGAATGGCAATTAGGAAGATAAGATTCACATCTTCGTCTTCATCTAGGCCTTTCCATTTCATGTCTTCTTTCAATGTTGCAACAGCGAAACCAGCTTCTTTAACCGCGTCAGTCTTGCCGTGCGGTACTGCTAGGCCTTCGCCAAGCGCTGTCGGGCCTTGCTCTTCACGAGCAAATACTGCATCAAGATACTCTTGTTTGTTGTGCAGTTTGCCTTGCTGATTCAGTTGGTCAGCAAGTGCGTAAATCGCTTCTTCTCGACTGCTAAACGTAGTTTGCAGATTTACGAGCGACTTATTCGTTAGAGTAGTAAGTTTCATAACCTTTGTCCCATAGTCACGGATTAGTACGACAGTCGTCCCTGTCGACGAGATGAATAATACAACTTCAAGACATTTAATCCGTGATCACGATCTCATCAATACATATTTGTATTTAATTTGTATTTAAATCGTATTGGTAAATCCTTTAAGAAAGCTTGTTATGTATCGTTTAATTTGTATTATATGTACTACAAAACGCCGATACGACGCTCACACTAACCTTTAAAGCAAGGCTTATATAGAGCAAATTTACGTATTTAAGGTACAGGTTGTTAATCAAAGTCTAGTTGTCCTAGCGCACAAATGAGGCAAAAATGGCAAGACTCCCTATGTATCGCCAAATCGCCGATGCAATAAGAGAAAAGATCAGTTCTGGTGAATATAAAGTTGGAGAAGCACTCCCAACGGAAGCGCAATTGCGTGAAGTATTCTCGGTAAGTCGTGTAACGGTTAGACAGGCGCTGAAACTACTGATCGAAAACGATGAGCTGGAAAGCGTTCAAGGTAGTGGTACTTACGTCAAAGAGAACAAGATCAATTACGACATCTACAAACAGTCGAGCTTTCAAGAAAAGTGGGCGCATTTGGATGTGGTTACACACAGTGAAGTTCTGGCCTTCGAAATGAAGCCGTGTTCTTTGGCGATGTCTGAACATTTAGATATCAAAGAAGGCGAATTGGTTTTCTACGTAAAACGTGTTCGTTTCATAGACAACAATCCAATCACGGTTGAAGAAACTTGGTTACCTGTTGCCCTATTCCCAGATCTCACCTATCAAGTGATGCAGACATCAAAATACGACTTTATTGAGAACACCAAAGGCATGGTGATTGATAGAAGTGAGCAAGAACTGGTGCCGATTCTTCCGCCTGAAGACGTTGCTAAACAGTTAGGGATTGACCCAACTCAGCCTATCATTGAAAAACGTACTCGAGGTTACCTCGCCAATAACACAGTGTTCGAGTACAGCCGTAACTACTTCACATCTAACGATTACAGATTTACTTTGGTCGCAAGACGCCAGAGATAATGCTCATCAGCAAGTTTCGATAGTAGCAAAATGACCAACACAGAGAGCGCCTTGCTCTCTGTGTTTCTGAGCTGTTATTTCAATCATAAACTCAACTTTCCTCCCCAAATATTCCTAAACCAATATCAAGTAACCTCACGAAAGATCATTCACATTCATTTAAATACTGTTCGCGCGCTTTGACCATAAAATGAACGCCAAATAACAAGAGCAACCGTCGACAGGAATGTAGATGAATACCAAACAACTTGAGGACGCGGTCAATGAAGTGACCTTGTTCAATCAACACCTGCACTTAATCCAATCCGTCCACACAATTCCTACACCAAAAGTGAATTGGGAGTCGATGGCTATGGAGCCTGCGCCGACAATGCCAACGGTTCGATTCGATAATAAAGTCAAAGCCATGGAAGCTCTCGATGAGTACAAACCTAACTGGTTAGATATGCTGCTAGGCAACAAGTCGAAGTTGTACACCCTCACCAATAATATCGAGCGTGCCGCCGAACAAGACATCGAGCAATACAAGACAGAGTTTGTACATTGGGTTCAAAGCTACAGTTACTGGGCCAAGGGCAACCAATTATCGAAAGGTATATTAAACAACGATAGTGAAGCAAAACTATCAGCCCTTTCCGAAGCTCAACAAAACCCGATTAACGCTGCGGTAGTCGACACTAAGCTGATTAACCATAACTTTAATACCTATCATAGACAGGATCTTAA
>NZ_JBFRTR010000080.1:0-63743 GCF_041474215.1 Vibrio sp. 10N.222.52.C12 | reverse complement strand
AAACTGATGTGTGTTATTAAAGACAAGGCTTAGGCCGTTAAAGAACCTTTCTCTGTACATAATAACTCGCCAACCAGTTTAGGCACCTCGATACTCGCCTTGCCGTAGCGCTTCTCTTCAAATTCACTTTCAACCGCACTTGGTTCGAGGTTTATCTCGATAGTATGTGCACCATGCATTTTCGCATCGTGAACAAAGCCTGCCGCTGGATAAACAACACCTGAAGTTCCGATAGAGATAAACAGATCCGCTTCTTCCAGTGCGGAATAAATGTCGCCCATTCTTAGTGGCATTTCGCCAAACCAAACAATATGTGGACGCATTTGTGCAGGGATTTGGCAGCAATGACAAAGTTCACCCGTTTCAATATCGCCTTTGTGCTCTACAACTTGATTGGATTCACTGCAACGCGCTTTTAAAAGTTCACCATGCATGTGAATAATGTTGTTGCTACCGCCTCTCTCGTGCAAATTGTCGATGTTTTGAGTAATGATGGTAACTTTGCCATCAAGCTTGTCTTCGAGCTCTCCTAGCGCCTTGTGGGCTGAATTGGGCTGAATGCTCTCACTTTGCAGGCCGTGACGACGCTTGTTATAGAAGGCTTGTACCAAGTCAGGATCTTTTGCGAACCCTTCAGGCGTCGCTACATCTTCGATTTTGTGGTTTTCCCATAGCCCGTCTTGTGCTCGGAATGTTTGTATCCCCGACTCTGCAGAGATGCCAGCGCCAGTAAGAATTACGATATTTCGATATGGGAAATGCATATAACGTCCTTTTAGATATGTCACTTTGTAACAGCTTAGCACTGTTCAAATTCCAACAATAGTTTTGGGGATTAGACCATAGTCTTAGGCAACTGAATTCATTGGCTATTTGTGACATAACTCGCTTGATAGTTGTGGTTGTTGTTACTCAAATTCTCTGTTTTGCTATCCATAGAAACAAAAAAGCGACCGAAGCCGCTTAGTTCTGTTCAACAGTTGTCTACTTGATGTGCTTTACCCCACCAAGTGAACAACGTTAGTCTTCGTTGATAGAAGAGATCTTATGGATTGAAAGATCCGCGCCGTTGAATTCGTCTTCTTCACTTAAGCGTAGGCCTGTTAGTTTGCTCAACACACCATAAACAATCATTGCGCCAATCAAAGCCACAGCAATGCCCGCTAGTGTACCGACAACTTGAGAAGCAAAGCTCACGCCCCCTAGCCCCCAGAATGTTTGCGAGCCGAAGATACCCGCTGCAATGCCACCCCAAGCGCCACATATGCCGTGTAGAGGCCATACACCTAATACATCATCAATCTGTGTTTTGTTTTGCATGTACGTGAACAGGTAAACAAACAATGCGCCTGCCACGCCGCCAGTCACTAACGCGCCTAATGGGTGCATTAAGTCTGAACCTGCACAAATAGCGACGAGACCAGCCAAAGGACCATTGTGGATGAAGCCCGGGTCATTTTTACCCGCAATTAGAGCCGCAAGAATACCGCCAACCATTGCCATGAGTGAGTTCATCGCCACTAAGCCGCTGATACCATTGATTACTTGAGCTGACATTACGTTAAAGCCGAACCAACCGACACATAAGATCCAAGAGCCTAGTGCTAAGAATGGGATATTCGATGGTGCGAAGTTGGTGTGTTTGCCTGCACGGATGCGACCTTTACGCATACCTAAGAAGTAAACCGCAACCAAAGCAATCCAACCACCTACGCCGTGAACCACTACCGAGCCTGCGAAGTCATGGAACACGTAACCAAACTGACCTTCTAGCCAATCTTGGAATCCAAAGTTGCCGTTCCAAATGATGCCTTCAAAAAATGGATAGATGAAACCAACCGTAAACAGTGTCGCAATCAAAATTGGATAGAAACGAGCACGCTCTGCGATACCACCAGAAACAATCGCAGGAATTGCCGCTGCGAATGTCATTAGGAAGAAGAACTTAACCAGTTCATATCCGTTGCCTTGCGAAAGTGTTTCTGCGTCTGCAAAAAAGTGTGCACCGTAAGCAACCCAGTAACCGATAAAGAAGTAAGCAATGGCGGAGACACCAAAGTCGGAAAGGATCTTAACCAGCGCGTTGACTTGGTTCTTCTTTCGAACGGTACCGACTTCTAGAAATGCAAAGCCAGCGTGCATCAAGAAAACCATGATGGCGCCGAGTAATAGGAATAAAGTATCTGAACTTTGGGTAAGGGTTTGTACTGCACTATGAACTTGAGTCACCGTTTCACTCATTAAAGCATTCTCCTTCGCTTTATTTGATTTGCACTGATATCGTGCGATTCAATGTTGTAATTAATTAAAGACTCAACAGTGAACGCAAGATGCGTTCCAAGTGTGTGGTGTAATTTTCGTGCAACAGTTTTTGCTTTTAACTTACTGATTAATTGATAATAAATTTATCGGTGCACTTTCTTGGTTCTTAATGAGCGTGAAAATGGAAACAAGAATTGCACCAATTAAGGGAGTTGCACCATATTGAAGCGGTCAATACTATGCTTCATTAAGTTTCGTTGCTGATTAGAAACAAAAAGCCCAATGACCGAAATCATTGGGCTTTCAAAAGGACTATTGTGCTAGATAATTCGCTATCTAGTGAGCCGATACTCGACTACAAGTTTGGACCTGTTGTCGGGTTTTGCGGTAGGTTTTGACTTAAACGCTGCATACCTTGATACATACGAATAAACCAAACCACAATCGCAACACCACCGAACAACATGCCTACATACGGTATGTAGTAAGCGATGTCATCGATAATATGATTTTGATACCAGTAATCGTTCACACCGATCAACACGCCATTAGAGGTCGCTACTGTCACGATAAGTACAACAAAGAACGTCAAGTTCAAGAAGAACGAGCGAATCAAGCCGTAGTAATGGGTATCCACTACTTCACCATCTTCGCCTTTATCTAAACGATAGCCCGCGTAGATGATGGCAACCACACCAGAGAGAAGACAAGTAAATGGCGTAAAGCAGCTTAGTATGTAAGCGACCCAAATACCTTTATGAGGTTTGTTCATTCTTATTCACCCCTTCCGTTTTCTCTGTTGCTGCGTTAGCGCTTTGTTCAACGCCGTTTTTCTCTTGTTCCATCACTTCTTTGTACCAAAGATCATGGTGCTCTTTAGCCCAAGTCTCATCAACTTCGCCTGTTACCATGCCTTCTAGTGCCCCTTCCATACCGAACAAGCCGATGTAGATGTGGAACACGAAACCACAGATAAGGATCAAAGCAGCCAACATGTGGACTAGGTTTGAGAGCTCCATATCTCGACGGGTTTGACCGAAGATTGGGAAGTCTAAAACCAAGCCACTGATCGCAGCCACACTACCCATAACAATCAATAGCCAGAACAGTGCTTTTTCACCCGCGTTCGAAAACTCTGCAGATGGATGAGAACCTTTATGTTTCCCGACCATACCACCCAGTTTCATGAACCACTGTACATCGACCATCTTGAAAATAGACTTGCGCCACCACTTGATGAGAACAGCCATCAACAGCACATAGAAAATCGGGCCGATGTAGTTGTGGTATTGCTTCGCCAATAGAACGATGAAGCCCCAAAGGTCTGTTGGAATGTACGGCTTCAAGAAGTGCTTACCGTAAACCAACATCAAACCACTGAACGCCAGTGTTAAGAAGGTAAAGGCCATACTCCAGTGCAAGGCACGGTCTAGTCGAGACCAACGTTTGATCTTACGGCCTGTTCTTGGCGCACTCAGCATTAATGGGCCAATCACAACGTACATTAGAGTAACGAAAGCAATACTGCCAAAGATAGCGACAGCACCGGCTGGTGACATCCACTTCTCTTTCAATATGTACCACGCTTGACCTGGGGTACTGATCAACACACCGTGCTCAGCCGATTGAGATGTGGTGTAACCTTCTTCACCGTTTCTTACTTGTCGCCAAAAATCAGCGCCAGCAAGTTGTGTGATTTCTCTTTCAGCAGAGCTCGATTGAGTTTGTGATGAGTTCGTCTCAGATGCATGACTCAAAGGAGACAGCATTGTTAGTGCTGCCAACATTGGCAGCACAACAAGGAAGAGACGCTTAAACATTGTAAGCATATGTCTCTCCTAACTAGCTCTTCATCGCATCGTAAGAAAGGTCATTGCCGTCTGTCCAGCCTGCACCCTTCGCACCACGTTCAACAACACGCTGGCGGAATACATCAGAGACTTTCTCTGCATCACCCGCTAGCAGTGCTTTGGTCGAACATAAAGAAGCACACATTGGTAGCTTGCCTTCAGCAATACGGTTCGCACCGTACTTCTGACGTTCTTCCACAGAACCTGGCTCTGTTTCTGGGCCGCCAGCACAGAAGGTACATTTGTCCATTTTACCGCGCTCACCAAAGGCTTCCTGTTTAGGAAATTGAGGTGCGCCAAACGGACAAGCAAACAAGCAGTAACCACAACCGATACACAGATCTTTATTGTGAAGTACGATGCCGTCTTCCGTATGTTCAAAACAGTCTGCCGGGCAAACTGCCATACAAGGGGCATCAGTACAGTGCATACACGCTACTGAGATAGAGTTTTCACCTGGTTCGCCATCGTTCAGTGTCACAACGCGACGACGTTGAATACCCCATTCCAGAGCATCATCATTTTCATTCTTACATGCAGTGACACAACCGTTACATTCGATACAACGCTTGGTGTCACAAAGAAATTTCATTCTAGCCATTTTAAGACTCCTTACGCTTTACGAATATTACAAAGGGTTACTTTCGTTTCCTGCATTAACGTGACAGGGTCGTAACCGTATGTGGTTGCTGTGTTAGCAGCTTCACCAATAACGTAAGGATCAGTGCCTTCTGGGTATTTAGAACGCAAATCTTCGCCTTGGAACTTACCACCGAAGTGGAATGGGATGAATGCCAGACCCGGTTTCACACGACGTGTAACCATCGCTTTCACCTTAATACGGCCCTTCTCTGCACCCTCAACCCAAACATCGTCACCGTCTTTAAAGCCGATGTCGTTTGCATCTTTCGGGTTCACTTCAACAAACATCTCTTGCTGTAGTTCTGCTAGCCAAGGGTTAGAACGGGTTTCTTCACCACCACCTTCGTACTCAACCAAACGACCAGAGGTCAGGATAATCGGGTATTCGCCAGATTTGTCTTGCTCTTGAATCGACTTGTAAAGCGTAGGAACACGGAAGATAGCTTCTTTGTCGTCCCACGTTGGGTAATCAGCAACTAGGTCGCGACGTGGCGTGTAAAGTGGCTCACGGTGCAGTGGTACACGGTCTGGGAATGTCCAAACAATCGCACGTGCTTTCGCATTACCAAATGGGATACAGCCGTGTTTAATTGCCACACGTTGGATACCACCTGAAACGTCAGTCTTCCAGTTTTTGCCTTCAGCAGCCGCTTTCTCTTCTGCAGTTAGATCATCCCACCAACCCAGTTGTTTCAGTAGTTTGTCACTGAACTCTGGGTAGCCGTCTTTGATCTCACAGCCTTTCGAGTAGCTGTCTTCTGCCAGTAGGCTTTGACCTTCAAACTCAACACCAAAACGAGTACGGAAGTTACCACCACCTTCAGCAACCGTCTTAGACGTATCGTAAAGGATGTGTGTACCCGGATGTTTCATCTCTGGTGTGCCCCAACATGGCCAAGGTAGACCGTAAGTCTCGCCATTTGCTGGACCGCCTTCTGCTTCTAGAGACGTTTTGTGGAATGTGTGCCAATTCTGTTGGTGTTCTTTCAAACGCTCAGGGCTTTGGCCTGTGTAGCCGATTGTCCACATACCTTTGTTGAATTCACGTGTAATATCTTCAATCAGTGGTTGGTTGTTCTCAACACGGATGTTTTTGAACAGCTGATCAGAGAAACCAAGCTTCTTAGAAAGCAGGTACATGATTTCGTGGTCAGGTTTAGATTCGAATAGAGGATCAACAACCTTGTCACGCCACTGTAGAGAACGGTTTGACGCCGTTACACTGCCGTAGGTTTCAAACTGAGTCGTTGCTGGTAGCAGGTAAACGCCGTCGGTACGATCATTCATTACCGCTGCAACCGTTGGGTATGGGTCAACAATAACCATCATATCCAGCTTCTGCATCGCTTTTTTCATCTCTGGACCACGAGTCTGAGAGTTCACCGCGTGACCCCAGTAGAACATGGCACGGATGTTTTCGCGTTGGCGAATCTTGTCTTTGTCTTCAAGTACGCCATCAACCCAACGAGATACAGGAATACCTGCACTGTTCATTGGTTTTTGACCGCCGTATGCGTTGTCGTCGAAACGGCCTTTCACCCAGTCAAAGTCGATATCCCAAACTTTTGACCAGTGACGCCAAGAACCTTCAGACAAGCCGTAGTAGCCTGGAAGTGTGTCTGACAGTACGCCAAGGTCAGTTGCGCCCTGTACGTTATCGTGACCACGGAAGATGTTTGCACCGCCGCCTGATTTACCGATGTTACCTAGCGCAAGCTCAAGTACACAGTAAGCGCGTGTGTTGTTGTTACCAGTCGTGTGCTGAGTACCACCCATACACCAAACGATACAACCCGGACGGTTTTCAGAAAGTAGTTTCGCGGTGTGGTATACGTCTTTTTCACTAACACCAGTTACGCGTTCAACTTCTGCTGGGTTCCACTTCGCGACTTCTTCACGGATCTCGTCCATGCCGAATACACGTTGTTTAATGAACTCTTTGTCTTCCCATTGGTTTGCAAAGACGTGCCATAACACACCCCAGATAAACGCAACGTCAGAACCTGGACGAAGAGAAACGTAGTGATCTGATTTCGCAGCAGTACGCGTACGACGAGGATCCGCAACAACGATCTTACAGTTGTTCTTCTCTTTCGCGATCAAGATGTGTTGCATCGCTACTGGGTGAGCTTCCGCTGGGTTTGAACCAATGAACAGCATCGATTTACAGTTGTGCATGTCATTGAACGAGTTTGTCATTGCACCGTAACCCCAAGTGTTCGCAACACCGGCTACTGTGGTTGAGTGACAAATACGTGCTTGGTGGTCAACGTTGTTGGTGCCCCAAAGCGAAGCCATCTTACGGAATGCGTAAGCTTGCTCGTTACTGTGTTTCGCACTACCTAGGAAGTAAACCGAATCAGGGCCTGACTCTTTACGAAGTTCTAGCGCTTTGTTGCCGATCTCTTCAATCGCTTGTTCCCAAGAAAGCTTCTTCCACTTACCGCCTTCCAATTTCATTGGGTACTTAAGACGACGTTCACCGTGGCCGTGTTCACGAAGTGCTGCACCTTTCGCACAGTGTCCACCAGCGTTGAATGGGTGATCGAATGCAGGCTCTTGACCTGTCCATACGCCATTTTGAACTTCAGCGTAGATACCACAACCCACAGAACAGTGAGAACAGATAGTACGTTTCACTTCTGTTTTCGCTTCTGGATCGACTGATTTAGCCTGTGCTTTCTTCATCATACCTGGTGCAAATAGACTTGCGCCTACCACTGCGCCACCAGCAGCTAATGAAGTGTTTTTCATGAAGGCACGTCGAGACACACCTAGCTGATTGGTTTCTTTGCTCACACTATCGGAGCGTTTGACAAGTTTCATCCGTTATCTCCTAAAGTGTGTCGTAGTAATCGCGAATGTGTTGCGTCTCACGATACCCTGTCTTCTTCACGTCTTCTTTCGAAATTTCAACAGTTTCTGAAGCGGTTGCCACTTTAGTTGTACCAGCGACAACGGCACCAGCAACGGCTGCAGTCGTCAAGCCTTTGAGTAGATCCCTACGGCTTGTATTTATATCTTTATTATCTTTCATCATTGCTTCCTTACCTTACGGTAGATCTTTTTTTGGAGGCTTAATGCCCCTCTATCGATATAATCGCGTACTGCTCGATTACTCGTAATCAGTGACGTTTTTCACATCAATCTTTAATTTGTGCTTACTGCTTTTTGTATTCACGCTAAAACGCACTTGTTCTAACGTTAAGAATGCTTCACACAGTTGAGCGGCCGATTTGTAGAAGTTCGCGCTTTCTGCCCCTTCAAGCTGACGCGTGAAAGAGTTAAACCAAGGGCCAAGGTGCTTATTGAATACCGCCTGTTGCAGTGCTTCTTCTTCAGCCGTTAGCATCGCCATCACTTCACACAGTGCTGCGATATGATCTTCCGGCTCTTTCACTTGATCGTCACGCTCAATGCCTAAAAGCTCTAAGTCATGACGAATCTCTGCCAATGGTTTTTCCATCATGGCGCCAGTGCGATGCCAAGAACCAAATGGAACGACTTCTCCACGCCCAATACCGATGAACAAATCTTGATATTCGTCTTCAAGAGCTTCACGGTTTGATTCTGTTGCCGCTTGTTGAATGGCAATCCAAGCCTTTTGCATTGCGCTTTCAGACGCTTCAATATCGAGTGTTTTTAGAAAGTCGATCACCTCTTCAGAAGGTGCGCTGCGAAACAGTGCGGATAGAACCAAATAGATCTCAGTTCTTAGTGTCTGTTCTTGTGCCTGATCCAAATTCGTTTCCAAGGCTAACTCCTAGTATTTCAATTGTTTCAATGGGTCTTGAGCCATTGAATCGAACATATCCACCACACGGCAGTCTTCACACATAGCAATACGATTAATCGCTGCTTCATCTGAAAAGTGAGAGTGACCGCGTAACTTGTTCTGTAACATGTCAATCATAGACTGAGGTGCGAATGGTTTATGGCAACGTACACATTCCGCAGCTTTCTCTTCATGAATCACAACTGCTTTTTGACGTTCTTCTTTTACCCAGTTCATACGAGGCGTAAGAGTCAGAACATTTTCAGGACATGCCTTTTCACACAAGCCACATTGAATACAGTCTTGTTCTACAAATTTAAGTGATGGAGAAGCCCCGTCGGTATGAAGTGCACGTGTCGGACACACAGCCACACAGCTCATACATAACGTACAATCTTTGCTATCACACGAAACGTTGCCGTAAGGTGCGTTTGACGGAAGCTCAACAATATTTTCAACAGGAATACGAGCTGAAGACATCGCATCAAGTGCTGTAAATAGACGTTGGCGCTTGTTGCCTTGAAGATCGCCAAGTGCAAGGTCGAATGAATCCACACAAAGTGTTGGAGGACATTCACGTAGAGATTCTAAGTACAGAATATCGATGGTTTCTTTTGGAATACCGATTTGATCTAGTAGTTCTTGAGCAATCCCTACTTCGTTATTCAGAACACGAATGATCGTTTCTGGCATAAAGCGAGATGCGGCAAACAGAACCTGAGTTGCGCCATTAACTAAAGCTGTAAACCAAGTATCGATACCAATAGATGGCAGTTCTTCTACGACAATTGGAATCACGTTATCTGGTAGCGCTTTAAGAGCCATCACGTTGTAAGTCTCATGACGTGAGCTACAGATAAGTACGATTGGATCCAGACCACCCGCTTGCTCGTAGTTAGCTAGCGTACGTTCAATGAATTTTTGAGTATCGTCAGGGTTAGGTAATGCGTAAGAGATAGCTTCTGTCGGACAGCTCGTTGCACACGTACCCACGCCTTGACATAGGTAAGGGTTAATCTCGATCTTATGACCCGTCTTATCTGAGCCTTCACTTGAAAGTGCACCAGCAGGACAAGCATCAACACAACGCTCACAACCTTTAACACCACGAGAACTGTGTGCACATAGGTCTGTGTCCAAACGGAAGAACTTAGGCTTATCAAACGTGCCCATTAACGTAGGAATTTCTTCTAACGCTTCAGCCAGTTTTGGATAACCACGACCTACTGGGTAATAACCAGGAACAGGTACTTCTTCAGTCATGCAGCTATTCAGACATAAGTCCAAAACCACATCAAAACAGTCATGATTGATTGCTACTTTTGCAAGGTTATTGGTTAGGCCTTTGTTTTCGATTAGAACTTCGAACGTACCAAGGAACCCTGAAACCTGAACAGCATTTGCGTAGTAAAGCTCTGACTCAGTATTCGTTGCCTTCACACCATCTGTCGAAAGCAGTGTTAGGCTTGTTAACTGAGGTAATTGAGCCGCAGCACTTTCAATGATCGCAGTTGGACCAATAACAAGTGTATTACCGCCGCTTTCGTAGCTAACAGTAGGTGGAATCAGATTTGTTAACTCAACTGTATTTTCAAATGCATACAGTCTTGCTTTAGCGTTATTTGAATTTGCTTGTTCTAATAATTGTTTAAGCATTGCTCAGTTCCATCTTTGGACATGGATAATCTGTTCAACCTTTATTGTAGTAAGCGAGAGAGAACTTGCTGAGTAATCCGTTAACAACTAACCCTTTAGCCAGTGTGTCGTTCGTCAGACCGTGAACTCGTCTATCTACAAAAAAGTTGATAATGAACGTTATTTTGCAAATGCCATGCCAATTTAATATGCCTTATATTTCAGTGATTTAATCCTATATAACGTTTATTGTGCGTATAAAAAAACCGCTTGGGACATTTTGTCGCAAGCGGTTCATTGAGTGTTTAGTCAAAATGTACCTATTCTTTGTGTGGTATATTTTGTCCCACCTCTTTCAGGTCTGCTTCGTCTGACATTGTAGCGTTATTATCCGATACTGTATTTTTATACAGTTCTTTTTCTTGTTCGGTTATTTCGGCACTTTCTGACGTTTCAAGTTTATTATCAGATACCTCAAGATCGCTTTCAGAATTTTCTAAAACTTCACCTTCGTCTTTATTATCAATGATTTGCTCTTCTTCTGGCGCAGTTTCTTCTTCCGTTTTGTCTTTAACCCAATCACGCAAGGTTTCCGCAACCCCTTCAGAAAGAGACTTCAAATTACTGTAATCGTCATCGTAATCGTCTAAGCCATCACGTACGTTAAACTCTTCTGAGAGAAATAACTTACGTAATGCGGCTTTTTTTACACTTTCTGAAGCTTCTGACACCAATAATTGAGCAACACACAAGTCTTCAGTCGTTTCTGATGCTATCTCCTGAGAGTCAATAGTTTGAGAATCGACAGCGTGTTCTGGAGACTCTTTTTCCAAAGTTCCACGTTCTAGTGACTCCGATGTTTCTGCGTCTATAGATGAAGCAGCAGACGAAGCCTCAGTGGAAGTAAGCTCAGTTTCCTCAAGCGTTTGTTGCGCTTCTAAAGGTTGCTCGGTTGATTCATCAAGCTTTCGTTGAGACCAACGGCTAAAAAAGTTAGTTGCCATTTGATCGACCCGCGCCTTTACGTTTCTTACGTCTTGCTTCTAATAACTCGCCATGACGACCGATGAATGCTTCCATCCAAGCTTGTACAGGCAATGGCATGTCGTAAGACAATACTTGGTTATCTCCGTCCATGTATTGGCCTGCGACTGTTTGTGATGCTGTCAGTAATTGAATAATAGGTTTACCGGAGTCAACATTATCCATAACTAAGAATAGCTTAGGTTGCTGAGAGCTTAGGTTGAAACGATAGTCTGTACGCTCGTCTTTGTGCAACTGAAGCGAACATACGTCTGGGGTTTCATGTTCAGGTGATAATTCAAAACCGATGAGTTCCCATTGAGTTGTTACCCAAATGCCAGTTTTGATCTCTTTCTCTATTCTTTGGACACCTATTGGCCAAGCTGATTCTGTTTTTTCGTAGTGTTCTTGGAATTCTTTTATCTCAGACATACTGCACCCAATTGATTTTCTTTATTCTGATCGTACGTAGGACATTTTGTACTTCGCATAATCATATACCCTCTACAAAGCAATAAACACGCCAATACATTTTAAGTCCTGCTCCGTCTTTAGTGCGTTTGTCGTAAAGTTACCCCTATAACGTTAGTCGATCGCGCTGGTTTGAGATAGTTAGTCTCGGTGAACTCTCATATTTTGCGCTATTTTAATCGAATGCTTCATGTTTTCTCGAATAGCCGCTATTTTGGAATGAGAATTGCTAAATGCTTGAGTTAAAGCTAAGACTGACTAAGTGACAGAGAACGCATGTATTCTAAAGAGTCGTATGATGACTCTTGCCTAACTTCTTATCCCTTATAATCGCTATCTCATTAAGTAGGACGTGACTGTGGTAAAACCAAACATAATAAAAACCAGTGAAAACCCACTTCAGACCATCGAAGTTGAAGTGTTTGATGAATATGGCGAAAAGCTAACGAAACAAATTGCGTGCGAGCGCCCTCTTACCGTTATGTTGAACTGGAAAGAGATCGTAACTCTAATGACATTGGGTTCACGCCCGGAAGCATTAGTCTTGGGTTATTTGAAAAACCAAAGCTTCCTTTCTGATCCAGAAGCCGTTGAATCAATCATCATCGACTGGGAAACCAGCTCAGCAGCGGTTATCACCAAAGAAGATACGAGCCAACTTGAGCAAGCGCTTAAGAAGAAGACAGTTACCTCTGGCTGTGGCCAAGGTACCATGTATGGCAACGTGATGAAGCAATTGGAAGATTACCAAGTGCCTCAAACCAAGATTAAGCAATCTGAAATCTATACGGCTCTAGAAGCGCTGACTCATTATAACGACACCTACAAGAAAGCGGGTGCGGTTCATGGCTGTGCTGTTTGCAAAGACGACAAGGTTCTATCGTTTGTTGAAGATGTTGGCCGACACAATGCCGTTGATACATTGGCTGGTGAGATGTGGCTTAACAAAGAGACAGGTGAAGATAAGATCTTCTACACCACAGGCCGTTTAACGTCTGAGATGGTGATTAAGGTTGCGCAGATGGGAATCCCTGTTCTACTGTCACGCTCTGGCGTTACACAAATGGGCTTAGATTTAGCGCAGAAGTTCGGCATCACTACGATTGCTCGCGCTAAAGGTTTACGCTTCCAAGTGTTCACGGGTGCAGACAAGATTGACTTTGATGTGAAAGGTGAATAATCAGCAGTCGGAAAAAAGCGTAGGTTTGATTGGTGATTCACTAACCGCTTCTAATTGTAAAGTTCTGATGTAAATAGTTAGTGACCCATCAAGGATAAATACATAGAAACTTAACTAGATACAAAAACGCCGTCATGCTTTTTAGTATGACGGCGTTTTTAATTTTCAATTTATAGCTTAATTTCCAACGCATAGAGTTGAAAACTAAGGCTAACTTAAAGCTTAGCCGCGTGCTTTCAAGAACTCAGCGTAAGTACCGCGGAAATCGTTGATCTTGCCATCTTTGATTTCAAGGATACGAGTTGCAAGCGAGTCTACGAATACACGGTCGTGAGATACGAAGAACAATGTGCCTTTGTAGTTCTCAAGAGCCAAGTTAAGCGCTTCGATAGATTCCATATCCATGTGGTTTGTTGGCTCATCCATTAGCAGGATGTTTGGTTTATGCATCATGATCTTACCAAGAAGCATACGACCTTGCTCACCACCAGAGATAACCTTTACAGATTTCTTAATGTCGTCTTGACCAAATAGCATACGACCTAGGAAGCCACGAACAACTTGCTCGTCTTCGCCTTCTTGGCGCCATTGGCTCATCCAATCAAACAAGTTCATGTCTGTCTCGAAATCGTGTGCGTGATCTTGAGCGTAGTAACCGATGTTTGAGTTTTCAGACCACTTGTACTCACCTGTGCGAGGCTCAAGAGCGCCAGCTAGTGTGTTAAGTAGTGTTGTTTTACCCACACCGTTCTCACCGATGATAGCAACACGCTCACCTACTTCGAAAATACCGTCGAACTTGTTGTATAGGTCTTCTTCAAAACCTTGAGATAGGTTTTCAACCACAAGTGCGTTACGGAATAGCTCTTTAGACTGTTCGAAACGGATGAATGGGTTTTGACGGCTAGACGCTTTAACTTCGTCTAGTTGGATCTTATCGATCTGCTTAGCACGTGACGTTGCTTGCTTCGCTTTAGATGCGTTAGCAGAGAAACGAGATACGAACGTTTGAAGTTCAGCAATTTGTGCTTTCTTCTTAGCGTTGTCAGACAGTAGACGCTCACGAGCTTGAGTCGCAGCCGTCATGTACTCATCGTAGTTACCTGGGAATAGACGAAGTTCGCCGTAATCAAGGTCAGCCATGTGTGTACAAACAGAGTTTAGGAAGTGACGGTCGTGCGAAATGATGATCATTGTGCAGTTACGTTGGTTTAGCGTATCTTCCAACCACTTGATGGTGTCCATGTCCAGGTTGTTCGTTGGTTCGTCAAGAAGCATGATATGCGGGTCTGCAAACAGTACTTGAGACAATAGAACACGAAGTTTCCAACCCGGTGCTACTTCGCTCATCAGACCGAAGTGCATTGATTCTTCAATACCTACCGCTAGAAGAAGCTCACCAGCTTTAGCTTCTGCCATGTAGCCGTCCATTTCAGCGAACTGAACTTCAAGGTCAGCCACTTTCATGCCGTCTTCTTCGCTCATTTCTGGCAAAGAGTAAATGCGGTCACGCTCTTGCTTAATAGCCCAAAGCTCTTTGTGACCCATGATAACCGTGTCGATTACCGTGAATTCTTCGTAAGCAAACTGGTCTTGGTTTAGCTTAGCAACGCGCTCGTTTGGATCGTAGCTTACGTTACCAGCACTTGGCTCAAGTTCACCAGATAGGATCTTCATGAACGTCGATTTACCACAGCCATTCGCGCCGATTAAACCGTAGCGGTTGCCTTCGCCGAACTTAACTGAAATATTTTCGAAAAGTGGCTTAGCGCCGAATTGTTGGGTGATATTTGCTGTGGAGATCAATGCCATTACCTTTTTAATGTGAAAAACGCCGCAACGTTACTTGTTCAGGGCTTTAACTGCAAGTATTGATTGCAATTACTGGCCATTAAGTGAGTGATAACCTAGCCAAATCATAGTTTGAACTGACTCACATTTTTGGTTTTCTATTTATCGCCGTAAAACCGTCGATTTTAAGGAAAAACAAAATATCGAACAGCGCACCATAATGGGCGGTATATAACGTCCCAAATCATGCCAACCATTGAATATATCGTATGCTGATTGGTCACAGTAAAAGCCAACCCGATCAACGCAACAGAAGACATAATAAAGATGCTCAAATACTAGCCTAATCCCTGACAATTTCATGACAAAATCGCTCGAAACAGGAATAAAGTACTCGCCCCCGACACGGGGTTGGATTTCACAAAGTCAGATTATCTAACTATAGTAATCCTAACCTCATAATTCTAAGAGACTTTTATGCGTTCACTATCGCGCTTCTTAATCCTCACTTTGGCCATTCTCTCTTGGCCTAGTCATGCCAACTTGGAATATGACTTACAATCTCAGCCGCAGGTATCCGATTCTGCTGTTGATCTCGATGATCGAATTGATTCGTTACCCGACCCCCTCTTTATGGAACCGTCGGACAGACGCCAAGTCAATATATTGCTCGCTGAAGTGCTACAAGTTCAAAAGCAGGAAATCAAAACCTTCGAGCAACAGATAAAAGCCTACAGAGCGAACAACGACGCCGATCAATGGTTTGCCGTTCAAACCAGTTACGTCACTTTGAATAGCTTGAATGTGAGCAAGCAACACCTGTTAGAGCAGACGAATTCCGCTAATAAAGAGCGCCTAACGGGTTTTGGCCCCTACGGCGTAACTCAATTTAAGCAAGAGTGGGAATTAACCAAGCTCAACATTGAGTATCTTGTTTATTTCCAAATTCGTAGCTTTAAAGCGCTTGTTAAAGACATCTTTATTTCGCCAGTGCCAGTGATTGGTGCCTCACTAAAAGTGTTATTCATCTACTTCGGTTTAGTGTGGTGGCTTGCCAACAGCACCCGCTTGATTGAACTGTTTCGAATTAACTTTCTTGAAGCGAAAACGAACCCTCCATTTTTAGTACGTGTGATCTGGTACATCAGCCGCGCTGATCGTGCGATTGCTTGGCTAATTGCCATCACATTGTCATTGAGAGTGCTTTCTAGTATCCCTAGTCTTCAACATTTGATTTTCCTGGAGATCTTCACTTGGTGGATTCTAGGTGGTTCGATTGCCATCAGCTTTATTTTGGAATTTGCCTACCGTTTAGGTCGTACATCAAATCAAGAAGTGATAGCACTACGCCTATCGACTATTCGTCGTTACGTGTGGAGCTTCATCGTTGCGGGTGTGATTCTCCAGATATCAAGTATTACGCTAGGCAAAGGTACGATTTACAGCTGGATTTACAGCGCTCTGTTTTTCTGGTTTGTGCTGGTCACGATCTCAGTTCTCAGACTATGGAGAGCGAAGGTCTTCGATACGTTGCAACACATCTCTGATCGCCCGGTTTGGGTGAATTGGGCAGTAAACCGCAAGGATACCTTCTTACTTAATATATTGGCGACGGCCATTGGCATCGTGTGGTTGAGTGTTTACAACTTTCAACATCGAATTATGGCCCTGCTATCCAATTACACTTTGTTTAGCCAGGCCTTAGCTTATCTATTTAGAATTGAAGTTGCTAAACAGTCTGACCTTGATAAGAATCAGCAAAACTTGGTTCGAATCAAAGGCGATCAAACCTATGAATACATTCTTCCGGGTAATATCGACAGTACGTTGATAGATTACGCGGGAGATGAAATTAAGCAGTTATCACGCTACTTAATGTCAGACAGCCCGGCTATCTGTATTGTGTCTGGCGAACGTGGTGTCGGCGCGACAACGCTGCTATATACCTTACTGCACAAAGTCTCTAACGCTGAGCCTGTATACGTGAGTTGCCCTTATGCGGGTTACCAAGAGCTTTTAGCGCATTTAGCCGTGAGCATTGGCTTGGACGAAGAAGCGACTGAAATTCAAATATTAGCGCATCTTCGTAAGAGCAATACCACTTACCTTATCGCGATTGATAACGCACAACGACTGGTGCAACCAATGGTCGGTGGCCTGTCTGATTTGATTCGTTTGACCAACCTTCTGCGTCGTTCTAAAAAGAACCACCGTGTCGTGATATCGATCGCCAAATCAAGCTGGCGATTTGTGGATAGAGCGCGTGGCGAACGTTTGCTGTTTGACTTGGTGTGTTTCCTTCCGCGTTGGACAGAGAAACAAGTGGGTGAACTTCTAAATAGCCGTATCAATACGGAGCTTGAGAAGCCGTTGTCTTTTGATGGTTTAGTAGTCCCTAAGCAATGGGACCAAGATGATATGAGTGAAGAAGAACGTGCACGCCAAGGTTTCTATCGAATTTTGTGGCACTATTCTGATGGCAACCCTACCGTTGCGCTGCGTTTCTTCCGACTCTCTTTGAACCGAAACAAAGAGACAGATCAAGCAGTGGTGCGTCTGTTCCATGTTCCTGAAGCCCAGGAGCTGGAAAATATGCCGAAACCTATGCTGGCTGTACTTCGTTCTATCGTACAACTGGAAATCGCTTCTCCGGAAGTATTGTCTGAATGTACACAGCTGAGCACGGCAGAGATAACGGGGATTCTGCGTTACTTTGAAAGCCGTGGTTATATTGGTTGGCATGAAGAAAAGGCTCGGATTTCTGAGCACTGGTTCCGCCATATTACGAACGTTCTCGACCGTCAACATCTACTGGTGAAGTAAAATGAAGAAGTTATTTATCCTACTATTTGTTGGCTTGGCAAGTGCTGTCAGTTTCCCGACCTTTGCGACGGAAGAGTTAGCTAACGTAGAAAACATCTCTAAAATAGCGAGCCTTGTGCGATGGAGCGGCGTGTTCTTCTCCATGATCGTTATTGCTGCGATGTGGTTATTGCTTAAGTTCATCAACTCGTTAGTGACCAGCTTTGGTAGTCAGTTCGTGCAATATCGAATGCTACTACAAAAACTGCAGTCGTTTACTCAGTTCTTCATCTATGTGAGCACCGGTCTTATCGTGTTCATGATGAGCTTTAGAATCAACGACCAAATACTGGCTTTGCTTGGTGGTACCCTCGCCGTGTCAGTCGGCTTTGCGCTTAAAGATTTGGCAGCTTCATTCATCGCGGGCATCACGGTAATGATTGATAGACCCTTTCAAGTTGGTGACCGCGTCACGTTCGAAGGCAACTACGGAGATATCATTACCATCGGTTTGCGTTCAGTGCGAATGAGAACGCTGAACGATGACATCATTACCATTCCTAACAACAAGTTCTTAAATGAAGTGACCACCAGTGGTAACTACGGTGCGTTGGACATGCAGGTGGTGATTCCGTTTTACGTCGGTATGGATGAAGACATCACCCTAGCCCGTGACTTAATTCAAGAAGCTGCGTCTTCGAGTCGTTACATCCACTTACCGAAGCCTGTCACGGTTTTGGTTAAACAGACGATTACCGATAACTACCTAGCGATACAGCTAACCTGTAAGGCTTATGTTGTGGATACTGCGTATGAGAAGCTGTTTGAAACCGACATTACCCTGCGTGTGATGAAAGAGTTTAAGAAGCACAACATCAACCCACCGAAGATTTCAGTGGCAGCGCATTAGGCTTGATGCTTTTGACGTTAGTTTCTTATAGCAAATGACTAACCATAAATAAAAACACCTCCGAACTTATCTCAAGTGCGGAGGTGTTTTTTATGGGCTTTTTATCTTCAGCTCAGTTGTATTTAGGCTAAACCTTAAAGTATTTCAATTGCTCAGTAAGGTGCTCTGTGGTGTTCGCCATTTTCTGACTGTCTTCTGCGAGCGATTGTGAGGCCTGCAGCACTTCATTTGCAGCGAGTTGAGATTTGGTTTGCGATAGATTAGTAGTGCGGAATTTTCGTGCTTGGGCTAAAACGTTCGTGTAATAGCCCAAGCGCGTTAGAAATATTATCAGATGATAATATCAGTGAATGAGTTCTTAGAACTTATAGGTTTGATACAAGCAATTGAGGTGTCGCTTTCTGTTGAAGATAGATACTAAAGCAACTTCCCTTACCTACCTCAGATTCAACTCGGATCTCGCCGCCAGTTTGGCTCAAGATACTCTGAGATACTGACAACCCTAAGCCCGTGCCATCTCGTTTGGTGGTATAGAAAGGCGAGAAGATACGTTTCAGTTGTTCTTCCTTAATACCGCAGCCTTCATCTTGAACATGAACGATAGCGCCATGAGACACACCATTTTCAACCCAGTCTTCACTCGAAATGGTTAACGTGCCCTGACCGTCCATTGCATGAATCGCGTTCATTTGTAGGTTAACCAGAATCTGTAGCAATTGGTTTCGATTGACCTCGACTGAGGTTTTAGCGTTCAGCTGCGATACGTACACAATGCCTTTCTTCTTCGCACCTGTTTTTACGAGCGTAATACTTTCATCCACTATTGGGTTGATATGTTGCCACGTAATTTCGTCTTGTACGCCGCCGTGACGGCTGTATTGAAGCAGGCTTCGTGTGATATTTCGAATTCGGTCAATCTGCTCCATGATCGCGTGGACTTCCTCATCTACACGGCTCACTTCATCGCCCAGTTCAAACTTCATCAGTTCAACGTTGCCAAGAATCACGGCGGTTGGGTTATTGATCTCATGAGCAATACCTGCCGTTAATTCACCTAACGCGGCCAGTTTTTCATTGACCACCAGCTTATCTCTGGCTTGATTGAGAAGCTTGATGTGCAGTTCGAGTTCTTCAGTTTTCTCTTTCAAACTCGCGGTACGAGAATGCACTTTGCACTCAAGTTCAGACGCCGCTTGTTGAATCTCTTGATTGCGCTCGTGCAGTAGATCCAACATCTTGTCGAATTGTTTAGCGAGCAGTGTCAGTTCGTGTTGATCATCCAAACCTAGCGTACCAATTCGCTTGTCTTGCCCCATCTGGACTAGCTTGACGACCTTATGAATGCGTTCGATTGGGTTGAAAAGATCACGTGCGCCACGGTGAACGATCAAACCGGATGCCAACAACAGCAACACAATGGTAATGCTAATTTCGCCAAGGTTGGTCAAGTAGGTTTCTATCAACGGCCAAATCAAATAACCGGTGTAAAGCATGCCGATCACATTATTAAACTGGTCATGGATTGGTTGGTAAGCTGTGATGTACCAAGCATCGTAAACATACGCTCGATCTAGCCACTCTTTACCTTCATTCAAGACTTTCGAGTGAACCTCGTGAGAAACACGTGTACCAATGGCGCGCCCTACACTGTCTTCACTGCTCAAAGGCACGTTGGTGCTGACACGAAGATCATCAAGGAAGACCGTGACCGTACCAATATGACGATTAAAACCTTCTCGTTGTGGATAGATAAGGTTACTGATTTGGTCAACAAGTTGAGTACTGTTATTCAGTAAGATCCCACCATCCAGAAAACCAATCACATGATCATGTTCATCTTTGATGGATACAACGGTTCGGCTTACCAATCCGCGAGTCTCGACCTCTTGCCCGTTGAGCATCGGAACTTCCGCTTTTTTAGCGAGGTCACGATCGAGATAATTGAGTTCATTACGGCTTAAGACACTGAAAAATGAAGGCTTGTGAGTTAAGTTTAGATATTCGAGTTTCTTTTCCATGCTCTCGACACTGCGCCAGCGCAGAAAATCGAGCTCATAGCGAGATTTGTTCTCAGACACCCAGCGAGTTAGCTCTTCGTGTGAAAGATCACTCGCGAGTTTGGTTCGAAAGTTATAAGACTCGGCGAACGCACGAACGTTGTATGCTTGCTGATTTTGGATCAGGTGAATACTGTTATCGGCAACATCCAAGCGTTCATCAACATCAATCAGAGCGCCCTGCCACGTGTAACGTATTGACCAATACAGTGTGATAGCCACAAGCGCGCACAAGGTCAGAATGATCGGAGCTGATGTTAGGAATAATAATCGGTAGCGAACCATGGTTTTGAATCGGAACGCCCACTTTGACCACCAACGACGTCTAATCGGCATATTCAGAGCCTTCTGTGTTCCAATCTTTGTACTTACGCTCTAGCGTTTTACGTGCGACGCCAAGATCTCTTGCAGCTGCCGATTTATTGCCATCATGAAAACTAACCAGCTGTTCTATATGAGATTTTTCTACTTCTTTGAGTGTCCAAGTGTTTGGATAACCCTCGGCAGCGTCTGCATTATTCAAGTTTGGCATTTCCGCACCATGTGACACCGTCACTGAAATGCTAGCGGGAACAGGATCACCATTAATCTCGCGCCAATAGTGTGCTGGTGGCTTGTCTAAAAGAATGCATCGTTCGACTAAGTTTTTAAGTTCACGAATATTTCCCGGCCATTCGTATTCGTTCAACGCCAAGATATCTTCATGTGCCCAATTTGGAACTGGCATGCCAAGCTCGCTCGATAAAAGACGAGTAAAGTATGGAACAAGTTCAATCAGGTCTGACGGGCGCTCTCTCAATGGCACCACATCAATCTTAAGTACATTGAGTCGGTAGAACAGATCGCGGCGGAAGTGCCCTTTATCGACCTCTTCTTGAAGATTTCGGTTGGTCGCCGCCACCACTCGTACGTCAACGGAAATTTCCTTTTCGTTACCGACTGGACGAATGGTTCTTTGCTCTAACACGCGTAGCAATGCAGCTTGCATTGGCAGTGGCATTTCACCAATTTCATCAAGGAACAAGGTGCCACCACTTGCGACTCGGAAAAGACCTTCACGGTTTTTCTTCGCACCAGTAAATGCGCCTGATGTATGTCCAAACAGTTCACTTTCTAGAAGCTCTGGAGCAATCGCACCACAGTTGATTGGCACAAATGGACCTGTGCGTTTACTGGCTTCATGTACACCACGAGCAACCAGCTCTTTGCCGGTACCCGACTCACCTTCTATCAAGACGGACGCTCGAGACGGTGCAAATTGACTGATCAGCAATTTAAGTTGTTTGGTCTTGTCTGAATTGCCAATCAGTTCAGTCTTGATATGACGACTCACATCACGCTTCAACGCGTACTGCATTCTTTGGTCGAGTCGCTTATCCATACAACGCAGAACCGCTTGTATCATCTGTTCGAGGTTGAACGGCTTAAGAATAAAATCTGAAGCACCAAGCTTAAGCGCGGATATGGTCATCTCTAGATCGGCATAACCCGTCATGAAAATCACATCGGCGCGTTTGTCGTTGTCGTTAAACGCCTCTTCCCACTCAATGCCAGAGCGGCCTGGTAGGTTGATATCAAGGACAATCAGATCAAAATGTTCGCTCGAACGCAGCGTTTCAGCCTCTTCAACCGATCCTGCGCTCGACACCTTGCCAAAGAACTTACCTAGTGCTTTCTTTAAGATAGCCTGCATACCCAATTCATCATCGACGACCAAAACGGAAAAGGCCTGATACTGAGTCAATGTGTTCGGGTTGAGATTGGATGCAGATGAACTAGGTAAAGACATAATGATTAGCCGGTGAGAAAAGTTGGGACAGAGTGTACCAATTAACCTTTTCTCCAACAGGGACAATGTGCGACATTTTGTCCTAGCTCATGTTTTGATTCATTTTAACGGGGTAAAAGACTCAGTTTTGTCCGAAATAACAGCAATTTAAAGAAATCTGATGCATTATTTGTTGGCATTAAGATTGCTTATAAGGTGTAGATTTCTAATTACAACAATTAGCGTCTTATTCACATGCCCTCTTTGAGCCCTTTAAAATTGAAGGCATGTCATTCATTTATAACAGAATGGACATAATAATAATGAAAGCAATTCCCCTAACTATTGCAGCTCTATCTATCGTCAGTTACACGGCTAGCAGCGCGGAAGACACCACTCATATTAAGTTGGCGACAACCACAAGTACTTATCACTCTGGTCTACTGGACTACTTATTGCCTGAGTTCGAAAAAGATTCTGGTATCAAGGTTGATGTTCTAGCTGCGGGTACCGGTAAATCACTTCGCATGGGCGAAAATGGCGATGTTGATTTGGTAATGACTCACGCACCAAAAGCTGAAGCGAATTTCGTAGAAAAAGGCTACGGCGTTTTACCTCGTAAGCTGATGTACAACGACTTTGTGATTGTGGGCCCTCAAAGTGACCCAGCAAAAATTGAATCTCAAAAAGCTGTAGCTGATGTATTCAAAGCAATCGCAACCAACAACGCGACGTTTGTGTCTCGTGGTGACGATTCAGGCACGCACAAGAAAGAGATGGGCATTTGGGCACAGACCAAAATGGAACCAAACTTTGGTGGCTACCGCAGTGTTGGTCAAGGCATGGGCCCTACTCTGAACATGGCGTCTGAAATGCAAGGCTACACCATGACAGACCGTGGCACATGGTTGGCTTACCAAAACAAACTGGATCTTAAAATCCTTTTCCAAGGTGACAAGAACCTATTCAACCCTTACCAAGTAATCCTTGTTAACCCAGAGCGCTACCCAAGCATTAACTACCAAGCAGCGAAAGTATTCAGTGATTGGTTGGTGAACCCTAAAGGTCAGAAACTGATTAACGACTTTAAACTGCATGGCAAACAGCTGTTTGTAGCGAGCGCAGAGTAGTTTGTTGTAAGTGAACCGTCGTTTTCTGTAAGTAAAAGTAGCGCTAAGGGTTCAACCCGAATCAATTAGCGCTACGCTTAACTAAACAGTTAACGAAGCACCTAAGCAATATCGCTTTAATAACTATCTTGTTTAACAGCAGGTCGCTATAAAGCTGTCTCGCTTTAATAGCGTTCACGCTTAACAACACATTCATGCTTAGAAACACAATCATGCTTAAGAGCAATCGCTGACCAATACACACTCAAATAGTTTGGGTCAGCTATGATTAACATCAGTCATTACCGATAAAGACCTATTATCGATTCACACGAGATACTTCATGACCCTATGGCAAACAACGATTGATGCAATGAACCTACTAGTGAGTTTTGACCACGAATTGTGGAAAATCGTCGCGGTATCTTTCAGCGTATCTTTGTCCGCCATCTCATTAGTGATTGTTCCTGCAATCCTTATGGCTTTCTTATTGGCTTATACCGAGTTCCCCGGGAAGTGGGCATTGTTATCGGTGATCAACACCCTGCAAGCTATCCCAACCGTGGTTATCGGTTTGTTGATGTACATGATGCTCTCTCGCTCTGGCCCGTTAGGTGATTGGGAATTACTGTTCACCCAAAAGGCGATGATTCTAGGTCAGATGCTGATCTGTTTCCCAATCCTAGTTGCGATGATGCATGGCGCTCTGCAGGCCAGTGACCGCCGAGCGGTAGAAACCGCGCGCACGCTTGGCGTATCAACGACTCGTGTGGCGTGTACGTTAATTTGGGAAACGCGCTTCCCTCTTTTAGCTGCAACTATCGCTGCCTTCTCTCGTATCGTCACTGAGGTTGGTTGTTCAATGATGGTCGGTGGCAACATTATGGGGATGACAAGAAACATCCCAACAGCTATCGCTATGGAAAGCCACAAAGGCGCATTCGCTCAAGGCGTCGCCCTCGGTATGGTGTTATTAGCATTGGCATTAGCCCTTAACTTTTTCCTTTCCAGTGTGAGAGGAAAAGGCTATTTAAGAACTTAGGAACGCTGTCATGAGTATAAAAATAACAACGCAGCAAATTTCAATGCGCTACAAAGAGCGTGTTTTGTTCCATATTCCCGAATTGTCGATCGGCCCCAACGATGCCATTTATCTCAAAGGAGATAATGGTGTGGGTAAAACGACCCTACTTAAAATATTGTCTGGATTGATTCAGCCCAGCTCTGGCCGCATTCAGTCTCCGACACAAAGCTGGCAGCAGATCTTATTCCCTAGGCTCAAGTTCAAAGACATTATCTACCTGCATCAAACCCCCTATCTTTTTGATGGTTCGGTGTACCAAAATGTCGCTTATGGCATTCGCTTTAACAAAGAGAGCCAAAAAGATAAGCGAGCTCAAATAATTAATGCATTGAGAATGGTAGGTTTAGAAACCTTGGCAGATGAACACATTTCTGTGTTGTCTGGTGGTGAGCGTCAACGCGTTGCAATGGCACGAGCCTGGATTCTTAAGCCGTCAATCTTGCTTATGGATGAACCAAGTGCCTCTTTAGACAAAGAATCTATTGAAAGATTGGTGATAATGGCCGAAGATCTTCTTCAAAGAGGCGCGAGTTTAGTCATCACTAGTCACCAAACTAACGCGTTAACCGACTTATGTAAGAAGCAATGGTGGATCAAAGACAATACTTTGACCGAATCCCCGCTTTTTCAAGTTATTAAGAAAGATAAAGCACAAGAGAATATTTATGCTGCTTCCAACGCAAACTAGTTGGGTTATTTTGGCTGGCGGGCAGGCCAGCCGTATGGGCGGAAAAGATAAAGGACTCGTTGAGCTCAACGGTTCTCCGCTTATTCAATACGTTATAAACAAGCTGTCACAACAAGATGTCAGCATCACTATCAATGCCAATCGTAACTTAGACAGCTACCAAGCATTTGCTCCGGTTGTTTCCGATTCTTTCCCTGACTACCCAGGTCCGTTGGGTGGCATTCATGCTGGCCTTAAAAACGCGAGCACAGACTGGGTTGGTTTTGTCCCTTGCGACAGCCCACAAATCAGTGACGACCTTGTTGAGCGTTTTTGTTCTGCAGTAAAAGAAGACAGTGACATTCTTGTCGCGCATGATGGCGAATTTAAGCAACCTGTATTCACCCTATTCCACAAACGTGTTCTACCAAAGTTAGAAGCGTTTTTGGAACGTGGTGACCGTAAAATCATCTTGCTATACAAAGAGTGTGTTACCGAATACGTTGATTTCAGCGATTCTCCTAACTGCTTTGTTAATCTCAACACGCCAGAAGAACTCACCCAATTCGGAACGCTTCAATAATGAAAGATTCTAAACAACGCCCTAACCTTCCTTTATTGGGCTTTGCTGCTTATAGCGGTACAGGCAAAACGACCGTACTTGAAGCCCTGCTTCCTCTGTTGACTGATGCGGGTTTAAAAGTTGGCGTGTTAAAACATGCTCACCACGATTTTGATGTCGATAAGCCGGGTAAAGACAGTTACCGCTTGCGTAAAGCGGGCGCAAACCAAATGTTGATCGCTTCTCGTAATCGTCACGTGATGATGACAGAAACACCAGAAGCCGAAGCCGATTTTGATTACCTGCTGACTCGATTTGATACCAACACGCTTGATCTGATTTTGGTTGAAGGCTGTAAGAACATCGCCTTCCCTAAAATTGAACTGCACCGAGATGAAGTGGGCAAACCTTGGTTATATCCAAACGATAACAACATTATTGCTATCGCGGCAGACAGCCAAGTTGAATCAGAACTGCCACAAATGGCGATCAGCGATTTAGAAGCGATTCGTGATTTCATCATCAATTACGCGCAGTCCTTTGACCTTGCCTCTACAACAGGCAAAGCAGTGTCATGCTCATCTTCAAAAGACGCTGCGCCAGCTGTTTGTTGTGATTCGTTCTCTCCTGCAGGTTTAACCGTTACTCAAGGTCAGCAAAAGATTGTTGATAGCATTGACGCACTCGATCTCACAGAGAGTGTTGAATTACTGCAAGGCTACGGCCGTGTGCTGGCTGAAGATGTGATTTCGCCAATCAACGTTCCTCAGAATACCAACTCTGCAATGGACGGTTATGCAATTCGTAGTGAAGATCTAGAATTGGACAGCTACAACATCGTTGCTGAAGTCATGGCGGGTCACAGCTACGAGCAAATCGTTCAACAAGGTGAAGCGGTTAAGATCATGACGGGCGCACCAATGCCAGAAGGCGTTGATGTTGTCGTGATGCGTGAACAAGCCGTCCGAGATGGCGATAAAGTTAGCTTCCCTGATGCTAAAATCTCGGTCGGACAAAATGTCCGTATGGCAGGTGAAGATTTAGAAATCGGCCAACCTGTCTTTACACGTGGCACACGCATTGAAGCGCCAGAAATGGGCATGATGGCGTCGTTAGGTTTTGGTACCTGCCCTGTTCTGCGTAAAGTGAAAGTGGGTGTGTTCTCTACGGGTGATGAAGTTCAAGCGCCGGGGCACGAGCAAAAACCAAACTCTATCTATGACTCAAATCGTTTTACTATTATCGGCATGCTTCAAAAGCTCGGCTGTGACATCGTCGATTACGGCATCATTGAAGATGATGAGCAGAAGATGATGGATGTGCTGCATTCTGCGTCGCTTGAAACCGATATGGTTTTGACTTCTGGTGGTGTGTCTGTTGGTGATGCGGATTACATCAAGCTTGCGTTAGATAAACTGGGTGAAATCAACTTCTGGCGTATCAACATGCGTCCAGGTCGCCCATTGGCTTACGGTAAGATTGAGAACAAGCCGTTCTTTGGTTTACCGGGTAACCCTGTTGCTGTGATGGTGTCGTTCATTAACTTTGTTGAGCCTGCGATCCGTAAGCTTCAAGGTCAAACGAACTGGACACCAGTAAAAGCAAATGCTGTAGCAACTGAACAACTGCGCTCACGCCAAGGCCGTACTGAATTTAGCCGTGGTGTGTTCTCGATGAATGAATCTGGCGTGCTTGAAGTGAAAACAACGGGCAAGCAAGGTTCAGGTATTCTGCGTTCAATGAGTGAAGCGAACTGCTTAATCGAAATCTCTCCAGCAGTTGATACTGTGAAAGTTGGCGAGACAGTGACGATCATTCCTCTGCAAGGTCGTGTTTGATTCAAAGCTCAAACACCTAAATTGACTTAGCTGCTTTTTAATTGACTTAGAAGCTCATTGCTAAGACATAGACGAAGCCCCTTCTATCGAGCTTTCGATGTTAAGGGGCTTTTTGTTCTTTTCGTTTCGTGAAAGACAACCTGTTCGTTGCCTAAAAGACAAATAGCTTAAATTACGCTAAACGTTAGAACGATAATCTTAAGATTTCTTATCATAACCTTGAGCCACGTACTGTTTTTATGTAGAGTGCGCGCAAAGTAATAATTCTATTGGAGAGCATCATGGCTCGTACCATTCTGTACACTTACAAAGACGAAGACAAAGAGTTACTGTTTTCGAAACAAGAACACCGCACGATCCAAGAAGCTGTAGCTGCAGCCGAAGGTATCGACATCACTGAGTACCTAAAAACTGAGCAACAGCTTGAGTTTATTTCTGATACTAAAGCGGTTCGTAACTACCAAGACAACTATTTCCGCAAGCTTGGCTTTACTAAGCTTACGTTGAAGCAAAAAGACAACCTTGGTGTTGGTAAAAAGAAGAAGTAAGCCCTCTGGCTTCTTTTTCTCGTTCTGTAGTTTCTTGCTTTTCGTTTGCACTTGAGAGCTAAGAAGTTAAGAGCTAAAGAAACGGAAACACCGAACAATAAAAAATGCCGCAACCTCTTTTGAGATTGCGGCATTTTTATTTATGCTTTTAACTATCTAACCTTAATTAGCTTAACGGTAAGTAATGATTACTTAATGTTAAGGAATGCTGCGCCACGAACGCCACCTGAATCACCGTGCTTCGCTTTGATGATCTTTGGACATTTCGCTACAGACAATAGGTATTTAGGAACACGCTTTGGCATCTCTTCGTAGATAAGTTCGAAGTTTGAAAGTCCACCACCTAGTGCTACAACATGCGGGTCAAGTGCAGTAAATAGGTTTGCGAAACAGATAGCCAATAGTTCCATGAAACGGTCAACGTGCTCAGCTGCTTTTGCTTCGCCTTCGTTGTACGCTTGGATGATTTCAATCGCTTTCTTTTTCTCACCGAAGTAGTGCTCATAAATCAGTTCAAAGCCGCGACCAGATAGGTAGCTGTCTAAACAACCTTTCTTGCCACAACCACAGCCTAGTAACGGTGCGTTGTCGCCAAGGTGGAACCATGCATCAATAGGAAGACGCATATGGCCGAGCTCGCCAGCAACGTGGTTACGTCCTGAAAATACTTTGCCATCAAAAACCAAACCACCACCAAAACCAGTACCTAGAATTAGGCCAGCTACTGATGGTTCATCTTTCAATTCATCATCCCACGCTTCAGACAGCGCAAAACAGTTCGCATCGTTCTCGATTTTAACACTACGACCAATCAGCGCTTCTAAGTCTTTGCGTAATGGCTTACCTGTTGAAGCCGGTACGTTAACAACAAGCATAGTGCCGTCGTCCGCATCTTCCATGCCTGGAAGACCAAGGCCAATTTTGCCTTCGCAAGAGAATTCGCTATCGTATTTTTTTACCAAACCGGCAATCGTATCAAGTAGCAGTTGATAATCTTCAGTAGGCGTTGGTACGCGTTCGGTTGCTACTCGCTCAAGTTTTTCATTGAACGCACCAAACTCAATTTTTGTGCCGCCAACATCAAAGCCGTAATACATGAAATCTCTCCAATTTTTCCCTAAATTCGGGCAAATAAAATTTTTAAATTAAACAACTAGGAAGCATTATCCATAACACTCCCCCTACAAACCGTGATAGATAACAAACTTATCTCGTGTTCGAATCTGTTTGAACAACAAGTCAGCACAAAGCGGTTAAAGGTTAGAGTGACGTCTCACTTTTAGTATGCTCTATGAAAGCATTCAGGCTTGGTTTGGTTGGATCGGACTTATAACGCGTCTTACTCAACATGTAGCTTTCACGAAATGCTTCAAACCATAGCTGTAAAGTCTTAGCGCCCTGTTCTTCACCGGCTTGTTTCAAAACTAAGCTCGCTACTTCGGCCGTTGATAGATGTTGTTCGTTGTCTGACTTACGCATCATGTATTGAGAAACCGATTCCGGCTCAATCGACAACACCGGTAAATCTTGCAGATACTCTGAGCGACGGAAGATACGTCGTGCTTCGCGCCAACTGCCATCAATGAAAATCAGCAATAGTGTTTTGTTTGGGTCACGCATTTGTGGCAGATCTTGAACTACGCGCGTTTTGTCGTCGGTATAGTCTTCAGGGAATACGATCACAGGTTGGTATTTGTCATCTTTGAGGACATCCAACATCTCTTGATTTGGCTCAGTACGATGCCAAAGGTAGGCGTAACTGTCTTTAACCGTATCAACAATCAAACGGCCGGTATTACTTGGCTTTAAGATTTCGTTGTCTGACAAGATCAACATAGTCGCGACGTTCGTATCAACGTTAGGTTGATGCTCACAGATACAGCTGTCTTGTTTGATTTTGCAGAATTCACATCGCACGACTTTACACCCGCGCGCATTAAACGGTTTGGTAGCAATGGATAAACGATGTTGATATAAACGGTGAAAAGCGTGGATTCTCATGGACAATAACGATAACTCTAGAAAAGTGGCACGATTGTACTTACAGTGTCCTTAGAATGATAGAAGGAATTCCCATGCAAGACCCATCACTGCTTCGCCTTGTTTGTTTTATTGTCGTTTTTGGATTGTGTGCGCTTTGGGAATACCGTTTTCCGCGTAAAACACTGACTCAAAACAAGTGGTTTCGTTGGGGAAACAACTTTGCGCTGGTCGCTTTGAACAGCTTTCTATTAGCCACTCTGATTCCTATTGCAGCATTCCAAGCGGCGGTCATTGCGCAAGAAAACCAATGGGGTCTGTTCAATACCCTGTCACTTCCGAAAGAACTCACCATTCTGGTCTGCGTATTACTGTTAGATTGCGCCATTTACCTGCAGCACTTGGTGTTTCACCGTGTTCCTTGGTTGTGGAAGCTACATCGAGTTCACCATGCGGACCTAGATATTGATGTCACAACCGGAACGCGCTTTCACCCTATTGAGATGATTCTTTCAATGCTCATCAAAGTGAGTTTGGTGATCGCACTTGGTGTGCCTGTCATTGCGGTCGTGATATTTGAAATTGTTCTTAATGCGAGTGCGATGTTTAACCACAGTAATGCACGTCTTCCGCTATGGTTCGATAAACGATTGAGAAAAGTGATTGTGACACCAGACATGCACCGCGTTCATCACTCAGTCATTGTTAAGGAAACGCACTCAAACTTTGGCTTCTTTTTATCAGTGTGGGACATCTGGTTTAAGACTTACCGCGCCCAACCCAAGCTTGGTCATGACAAGGTGCATATTGGTGTTCCCGAGATTCAAGATGGTAAAGAGCAACGGCTAGATTTAATGTTACGTCAGCCATTTGCACGATTCCCGACAACGAAAGATTAAGTTCGAATTCAGTTGAGTCTCAAGCTTATATTGAGACCAACCTTAGCTTAATACCAAAGTTATCTTAATCCGAAAACAAAACGCCCTTAGATTCTTGTGAGAACTTAAGGGCGCTTCTGTATCGATAGTCGTTATAAGCGTAGTTAATGATTAAGTACTGCTAGTGCTTAAACTCTTTCGCACACTAGCTTAACTATCACGCTCGTCTATTTCAGCACGTACTTATGAAGCATGGCTTGTTGGTGCCCTGCTATCTCTCCGACTTGCTCTGAACTCTCGATCATAGATTCAAGTTGCAGCTTAGTATTCTCGCCCTGCTCAGATACTCGAGTGATTGAATGGGTAACATCGACAGTTGCACGAGCTTGTTCTTCGGTAGCCACCATGATTTGCTCAACACGCCCTTTGATCTGGCTAACCGCAAATTCGATTTTCTCGAAGGCTTGTCTTACATCGCCACTGGTTTCCAGTGCATTGGCCATCTCACTTCTCGATTCCGTTACAGAAGCACGTGAGCGATCTGCTGCCGCTACTAGTTCGTTCATCATGCTACGAATATTGGTGGTTTGCTGGGATGTGCCGCTCGCCAATTTACGCACTTCGTCTGCAACTACCGCAAAACCTCGACCTTGTTCACCTGCTCGCGCCGCTTCTATCGCAGCGTTCAGTGCCAATAAGTTGGTGTTTTCAGCGATACCACTGATCATGTCGACCATTTCACGAATCTGTTTCACTCGACCATCCAAGTCAGCCATCGACTCTTCACTCATGCTAAGAGAGTGCTCAAGCGCTTGTAATCGTTGTTGGTTAAGGCCAACCACTTGGCTGCCATTCACTGACTCATCTTCTGCTATTTGAGCATCGTCGTTCGATGCGTTAGAGATACGAGCAATCTCACCAATCGATGCTTCCAGCTCCGTAATGGTGGTGATCATATTCTGAAGTGATTCGTTCTGCTCGTTCAAGCTCGAATTGGTTTGCTCTGCAGCGTCGTGGCTTACTTCTGCCGTTTGATAAAGCGTCTCACAGTTGCGCGTTACTAAACGAACCGAATCTGCGGTTGAATCAACGACCGTATTGAGTTTTGAAGTAATAACTTGCAGCTCTAGCGGCCCCAGTAATTCACTCTGTTTAGAGAAGTCATGATCTGCCAGTGAACTCAACTGTTGAGTTATGTTTTTAAGCCCTTTATTCATCCAACGGCGTAACACGAACCATGAAATCACAATGATTACGGCAATCACTAGCCCGCTGATAAACAACACACCATCAATATTGGTAATGGTTTGATTTACAACCAGTTCACTTTCATCAATCAGGTGGGAAGCGGTGGAAGACAGCTGATTCAATGTGCTAATGACGGTGTTCGCTAAGTTAATGACTTGCGTTAAGTTTTGCTCTTGCTGCTGAACCAGTTCGAGTTTCAAGAGGATTTGTTTGATTACGCCTTCTTCGGTAAAGCCTTCTTTCACCATCTCGTAAGGCGCCGTCAAGCTCGCGAACTCAGCGATATCTGGGTGCCAATCGGCAAAGTCGCTGTAAGCCAAGTTCAGACCTGCGATTCGGTTTCTCAATTGACGGTATTCGTCTTGTGCTTTATCAATGTCAGATTGCATCATCAGCATCAAGAAGGTGTTCGCCATAGCAGACGCGCTGGATGTAAATCGGTTCGCTGCATCGCTCGCTTCTGGGTTGTCTTCAACCAAGAATGAGCTGATTCGATTCATTTCTGGTCCGATAGATCCAACGCCATAACGGAACTCGCCCATTTTACTGTCGATCAGATTTTGCTTACTTTGAATCTCAATCTGCGCCAGCAGTACCGTGTTGGTCATAGCTTGCAGTTGCGCCATGTCATCGACAAGGATTTGTTGTTGCTCTAAAGAGATCGCATCAGGAAAAGATTGGGAAATAAAAAGAAGTTCCTCTAGCGTGGTATTGCTCTCTGTCGCGAGTTGGTCAATTGAGCCCCTTGTGGCATTCAGTGTATCTAAGTCGGTTGATTGGGTGCTGTAAGTGAGAAGTTTTACTTGTTCTAATACGCTTTGCGTTAATTCGGCGTTATGTAGAGCAAGGGGTAATGCTTGTTCCGAGAGTGCATCAAAATGTCCCCCGACCCGTTCAACGCCCCGAATGCTAACCATTGATAAAAAAGTAACAAGTAAAAGAATGGAAATAAATACAGCAGTGACGGTTTGAATGAGCGAGAATGTATAACGTGAGGGTTTTATTGATAAATTTGTGTCGGGCATGTGAAATCCAGTTTGACTACGAAAAGAGATATCCTTAAGTTAGGTCGTATACTAGAAGTCCTTGATGACGTTTTTATTTCAGTTTTTTGTCAGAAGAGTTACATATGAAAATCAGAAAAATGGCTGTAGTTACAATAACTTTAGCAACATTGGCTGCTTGTAGCTCGTCACCTTCGCCTTCTCAGCTTAGTCAAACCGCACAGAAACCCCTATCAAAGTCAGAACAATTGACTACAAACGCTTATATGAGCGTGTACGAACAGTGGAAAGGCGTGCCATACCATTTCGGTGGGACCTCATTTCGAGGTATAGATTGCTCTGCTTTTGTTCAAATCGCCGTGCAAAATGCGACTCAACAAGCTCTACCAAGAACCACAAAAGACCAGAGTAAAAAGGGAAAAGAAATTGCGTATGGGCAGGCAACAAGCGGTGACTTGGTGTTTTTCAAGACTTCGATGACGGTGCGACATGTAGGCGTTTATTTAGGAAACAACCAATTTCTACATGCCTCGACATCGAAAGGTGTCATTATTTCTAGGTTAGATAACCCTTACTGGGCATCCAAGTTTTGGCACTTTAGGCGTTTATAGCGGTTCGAAAGATAAACCGCTGAGCGAGGTAACTCTAGAAAGATACGACTTAAACGCCCGTTGTTATTATGCTGATTAATTACGACGATAAATGAGCAAACAAACCGTTAATCGTATTTAGCAACAGCAGTATCAAACAGGTTCTTCACTAACGCGATGTACTCATCGAGGAATACAATTTGTTCGTTAGTCGCTTTCTTAGCCCACACACCCGCTAATACTTCACCAAGATCCGCTACTACGGCATCTGCTTCTTTCAAAAGTTGAAAACGAACGCTCGAATGCAACTCTGGGTTTTGCTCGAAAATAGCCATGATGTTTGTTGAAATCATGTCGGTAACAATGTCTTCGACACTTTCGTTTCCAGTATCACCATTACTATTGGTAAACACATCAAGGTTGAATGATAGGTGCTCGATTAAAGCCAAATAGCCATCGGTTTCTACAACCACAATAATTCTCCGTTTTAAGCTCTAGAGCAGATTAATACGTACTTGCCTAATACTATGTAAATGAAGCTATTTGTCATCACTTTATTGCCCAAAACCACATTTAAATGATCCTAGTTAGTATTTCAGCTTAAAATTAAATCGATATAGCTTTATGTGGTATACCTGCCTACTTACGACATAAGTAAATTCACGCTAAAGAAGTGTAAGACAAACTTTGAAGCAAAGTATTGCGCCAGTTAACAATAGCCCTTTCAACTTACTCTAAAAGCTCATTTGATTTAGTCGCTAGACAATAACAAGCTCAAACCTCTTTTCCAGTTTGTGGCGTTCAAAACCGTTTCGATTGTGAGACCAGTTCCAAACTATTTCATCACGTCAGGTTTTCAATTTATGTTTGTATTTCAAAGAGCTTGAATCAGTTCGAGTTCACAATTCGGCCAATTGATTCTACGTAAGATGAAGAAGAGCTAAGAACATTGACGAGTGCGTCTATAAATTGTTCAGATTTATCCTAAACTATTGCTATTAAACAAACAGTATTTCTAACCTTCAATCTTTTTAACTTTCAGTCTTTGAGGATTTCCTATGTGGCAGGCCATTTCTCAACAACTTTCAGATACTCTTCTATTTAACTTTCAGATTACTGAACGTACCAAGGTTTCTGGTGGCGACATTAACGATTGCTATATGATCAGCGATGGTAATGAGCGTTACTTTGTGAAAGTGAATCAGCGAGAATTTTTACCTAAGTTTGAAATTGAAGCTGAGAACTTACGCTTGTTAAGAGAAACCTCCACTGTTTACGTTCCTGAGTTGGTGCTTATTGGCAAAACCAAAGAGTGCTCGTTCATTATTCTGAATTACTTGCCGACCAAACCGCTCGAGACGGGCAACAATAGCTTCGATTTCGGCGTTCAGCTTGCGCGGCTTCATCAATGGGGCGAGCAAAAAGAGTTTGGTTGCGACCAAGACAACTATATCGGCAGCACACTTCAACCCAACCCTTGGCATAAGAAATGGGGTCGCTTTTTCTCTGAGCAACGCATTGGTTTCCAACTGCAACTGCTCAAAGAGAAAGGCATCGAGTTTGGTGATATCGATGACATCGTTGATGTGGTGAATATGCGTCTTGCTGGCCACAACCCTCGCCCTTCTTTGCTTCATGGGGATCTTTGGAATGGCAATGTTGCTAACTCTGCGTTTGGCCCAATTTGCTACGACCCTGCTTGTTACTGGGGGGACCATGAGTGTGATTTGGCGTTAACTGAATTGTTTGAAGGTTTCCCTAAAGAGTTTTATGAAGGTTACCAGAGCGTCAATCCACTCGACGTTGGCTATACTGATCGGAAAGACATTTACAACTTGTACCATCTTCTTAACCACTGCAATCAATTTGGCGGCGAATATTTAGCACACACTGAAGCATGCATTCAGAAGATACAGGCCGTTTAATACCAATTACAGCTGTTTATAACCGAATACGATTGGTATCAGTTACAGTGAGGAGAATTTGCCATGCATAAATACACAGAGAAACATGTCTCCTGTCCGCATTGTGGGCACGGTATTAACATCACGCTTGATGCATCTAATGGTAGCCAAGACTTCTATGATGATTGTCCAGCGTGTTGCAATGCCATTCATTTGGATATGCAGGTTGACGAAGTAAGAGACAGAATCAACCTTTCGATTGATGCCGATGATGAACAAGTATTCTGACAATCAGTTTCTCGTTTAAACCATGATCAAAAAAGAGCACCTCACGTGCTCTTTTTTAATTTGGTCATCGGTGTGATTTTATTGCCACCGATTCAATGCGCTTAGTGGCTATTTCTGGTTCGCTAATACACGCTCGACAGTATCAACAATTGCCTGCGTTTGTGGATCGAACTCAATGTTCACTTGGTCGCCTACTTCACGGCCGCCAAACAGAGTACGATTCAGAGTTTCTGGGATCAGGTGAACAGAGAAACGGTTCTCTTCCACTTCACCAATCGTCAATGAACAACCATCAACACCAATGTAACCCTTACTCAATACGTACTTCATCGATTCTTCTGGTAGTTCGAACCAAAGTGTACGGTTGTTTTCTGTTTTAATCACATCGACTAGGTTAGCCATCAGAGTAATGTGGCCAGACATGCTATGCCCGCCAATTTCGTCACCAAACTTTGCTGCACGCTCAACATTCACTTTGTCACCAACATTCAGTTGGCCTAAGTTCGTCAATCGCAATGTCGCTTGCATTAAATCAAAAGCAATCTGGTTACCTGAAATTTCCGTTACCGTTAAGCAACAACCGTTATGAGCTACTGAAGCACCAATGGCTAATCCTTCAACCATTTCATCGCTTAGCTCAATGGTATGAGTTTGAAACGACTCTTTTTTGTTGATAGCAACCAGTGTTGCCATGCCTTGAACGATACCTGTAAACATAAGATTCCTATTTAGTATTCTAGGGCGTGTTGACCTTTCGCGGTTAAATTTTGTTCGGATGGGGACGCCTAGTCAAAAACGTTTTAATCGCGGCGAGGGGGAAGTAGCCTAGCATCCTAAGCAAATCTCCCTCAACAAAGAGTAAAACGCTTTTTGCGGGGGCGCCCAGCTCGAACCCTTCGGGCAGCGTTTGCTGGTCATTTTTACTACGTTATCGGCTTCTCATGTAGGCTAGCTACACATCAAAGCCTCTGCCTTGTAAAAAGGCCCAGCAACTCGCTGCAAAAATCAGCTCGAAAGATCAACACGCCCTAATAACAGTTTTTCATAGCAGTTATTGTGACATTTCTTTATGATTCGTCCAGTGGAAGCTTAAGATCATTGTCTCTGATTCCTTCAGAATGTCCTTTCCTACACTATTATTCTAATTTTCCCTCTTATTTGGAGTTGTTTGTGCATCGTTACAAAGAAGAATCCTCGAATCTAATCAAACTTGCGACCCCAGTATTGATCGCATCTGTTGCACAAACTGGAATGGGGTTTGTTGATACCGTAATGGCCGGTGGCGTAAGTGCTATCGATATGGCGGCGGTTTCTATTGCAGCAAGTATCTGGCTACCATCAATCTTATTTGGTGTCGGTCTATTGATGGCGTTGGTTCCTGTCGTTGCACAACTGAATGGTTCTGGTCGACAAGTCAAAATTCCATTTGAGATTCAACAAGGTGCTTTTTTAGCACTCGTCATTTCCCTTCCAATCATTGGCGTCCTGTTCCAGACGCAATTGATATTGGAGTGGATGGACATTGAACAACTCATGGCGGAAAAGACCATCGGCTATATGAATGCGGTGATGTTTGCTGTACCTGCATTTTTGTTGTTCCAAACATTGCGAAGCTTTACCGATGGTATGTCTTTAACCAAGCCTGCGATGGTGATTGGTTTTATTGGCTTGCTATTAAACATCCCGCTGAACTGGATGTTCGTATACGGAAAACTTGGTGCTCCTGCTCTGGGTGGTGTTGGCTGTGGCGTTGCAACGGCTATCGTATATTGGGTGATGTTTGCTCTGCTGTTCGCTTACGTTTTAACATCAAAGCGTTTGGCGAAAATTAACATCTTCGGTACGTTCCATAAGCCGCAACTTAAAGCTCAAATTCGTCTGTTTAGACTTGGTTTCCCAGTGGCGGCCGCTATCTTCTTCGAGGTAACTCTGTTTGCGGTGGTTTCTCTGTTAGTTGCACCATTAGGTTCATTGATTGTTGCCGCGCACCAAGTCGCGATCAACTTCTCTTCGCTGGTCTTCATGATTCCAATGAGTATCGGTGCAGCCGTGAGTATTCGTGTTGGGCATAAGTTGGGCGAAAACAACACCGAAGGCGCTAAGATCGCGACACACGTAGGTATCATTGTTGGTTTAGTGACAGCCTTAATGACAGCGGCGTTAACTGTCCTGTTCAGAGAACAGGTTGCATTACTTTACACAGAGAACACTGCGGTAATTACCGTTGCAATGCAGTTGCTGTTGTTCGCGGCGGTTTATCAATGTACTGATGCCATCCAAGTTATCGCTGCAGGTGCTCTGCGTGGCTACAAAGACATGCGTTCAATCTTCAACATTACCTTCGTTGCTTACTGGTTGCTTGGCCTTCCTATCGGCTACATCTTAGGAATGAAAGATTGGATTGTTGAACCTATGGGCGCGCACGGCTTCTGGATTGGTTTCATTGTCGGTCTAACATCAGCAGCGATTATGCTAGGTATGCGCTTACACTGGATGCACAAGCAGGATGATGACGTACAGTTAGAATTTAGTTCTCGTTAGATTCGCACTCGCTTAGTCGGTCTATCTGATTTCGAACACAAAAAAGAGCTCTGATTTTCAGGGCTCTTTTTCGTTTAATGGTTAGGTAGATCGTATCTGCCTTAATATTCACTCTTCTCTCGTACAAAGCGGGCAAACTTGGGTTTTCCGTTTTGAGTAAAACCATTGTAGCGAAAGGTAATACGGCTGCCGATCTCTGGCGGTACAAGTCTCATTTGGTCAGTGAACCCGCTACCTATATAAAATTCCACACCCTCTTCTGTGTGAACCAGAATTGACCCCATCATCCCTTTGTACTTCCCTGTCCCACCCCTATAGCCAATAACCGTGGCTTCGGCATCGTGATGCCTTTTAAGCTTTACCAAATCATTACTTCGGCCTGCTTGATAACGACTGGTGATTTTTCTAAGCATCAAACCTTCGCCATTACGCTCATCGACATTATCAAGTTGATGAAACAAAGCCTCTTCACTGTGAATTGGTACATGTTCTATGTAGCTGACATGAGATTCTCCAATCACGCTTACCCAATGCAAAATGTTGTAATAGCGCTTTTGATAATCTCCCGCAGCGCCGGGCATATCAAACAGCATGAAATCGATTTGGCGCCATGCTGTGTCACTCGGCGTATGGTCGAGAACGGTAGATTGAACAAGGTGGAACTTGCCCCTTCCTGCCCACAACTCTCCTTCGAGATGGACCTTAGGCAAGTTTTCAGTAAACCACTTGGGTGAGTAAATGCGATTACCATTGCGTGTATAAAGATGTTGTCCGTCCCAAAGAGCCCGAATCCCATCAAGCTTTTCACTCTTCCAGTATTCAGAAACATCAATGCCTTGTTGGTATGTATTGGCCAGTACCAAATGGTCGGGAGGTAAATAGGATGAATGAGAAGAGAGCGAACACGCCCATAGAGTTGCTATCGCCAATTTAGTTAATCTCATCATCTGCTCCGTATTGATATCTGTAGTGGTCAACAAACGCCTTTAATCCTAAGCGTTCTGACACGTAGGTAGACAACCTTTGCTAGAAGATGCGATCCACTCATCAACCTTATCTAACCTTTTCATTTATTCATTAAATTAATGACCTATAACTCTCATATATTCCGCCGTTTTTAGTTCTCATATTGAGAAACGTCTTTTCTCAATTTGAGATAGGAATTCGTACTAAACATAACTTATTGAAAAATAACAACATAAAAGTTGGCACATTCAGTGCAGTTGTCCATACATACTTAAAAGGAGATATCGCTATGGAACTACGTAAGATTGATTTAAACACAACGACACTGATACTTTCTATTTTCGGTGATCTGGATGCAGCAGGCAGTCGTGATGCACAAACCGACATCGATGATGTGATTTCTAACGATGGCCACCCTGAAATCGAAGTTGATTTTAGCCAAGTTGAGTTTTTAGATTCATCTGGGGTTGGCGCAATTGTTTATATGTTCAAACGTCTGACTGAACGCGAGCGCAATATGCGACTTGAAAATGTGACGGGGCAACCGCTTGAAATTATGAGCTTGCTGCGTATTGGCCACGCTATCCCAGTAAATTCAAAAAATCCTGCAAATTCATGAAGACCCACTAAGCTAGAAGTAACAAAAAATAATAAGAAAAATTAGAAACATAGGACGTTGGCATGAAAACACTGAAAAACTACATAGCCCTTTCTCTGTCCGCTCTCGTTCTGGGTGGCTGTACTAGCTATCCTGAACAAGGCACAGGGGGTTTGGCTGAAAGTTACGATTCTATTAACTATCAAAACTCAGACTTCTCTCCTGTCATGCCAGACGAGCCTCTTGGTCCAGAACATGGATTACGCTTTGATTGGCAGCTCGCTAAATTGCACCTTGATGCTTTGATCCAAGAAGGTGCTCGTTGGTGTTTCCCAGCTGCTGTTGTTCAAGCAATCGAAAAGCAAAATCGTATTGCTCGTGAACTTCAAGGCGGTCTACTACTGGATGCAGCCAACGACTTAGTGATCCAAAGAAAACGCCTAAATGAACTTGAGGTCCAACTGGATTACGTAACTTCACAAGCCCGCTGTGAGCCACCAAAAAATGAAAATCAATTTAGAATGCAACTGTCGGTTATTGAACAGTTGTATGACCTGCTTAATGTTGACAACCAATTTGCGGAAAACTCGACTGAAGTAAATCCTAAATATATGGGAAGACTGGCCGAGGCGACCACTTTACTTAAAGAACACAAATCCCTAGACCTTGTTGTTACCGGCCATGCTGATGCAACGGGTGCCGAAGAATACAACGACAAGTTAGCACTTGGACGAGCGAAACAAGTCGAACGCTACCTGACTATTTTTGGACTAGGCGCTCAACGAATCAAAGCCGTCTCTGTTGGCGAAACCGTCCCTCTTTTTGAAGGTGAATCCGACGGCACGCGTTTAACGAACCGCCGAGTAAGTATTGAAATTGTCTCGCCTAAGAATGCCGAGAAAATGGGAGGTGGATTATGAAATCCTTGATCGCTTTTATCATCACCCTATCGTTATGCTTTGCGAATGTTGTCAATGCTAACGACGAGTTTTCAGATGCAGTTCAAGTCGGTGACCTTATCCAAGTTAACGTACCCGGTGAAAGTACCTTAAACACAGGTTTCCAAGTGGATAAGCGTGGCCGTATTACCCTTCCTGAAGTAGGCGCTGTGTTTGTTGCGGGTTACGACAGCGAACAGCTTAACAAAGTCGTTCTAGAGTCGCTGGCAACCGCTTACAAAGATCTTTCGAACGCTTCAGTGTATGTAAAAGAGCAGCAAATCATCATCTACGTGCAAGGTTATGTAGAACAGCCTGGCGAATACACGCTCTCATTAGGTTCTAGCATCCAAATGGCACTTTACGCTGCGGGTGGTTTACGCCCGGGCGCGCAACTGGATAAGCTGATTCTTAAGCGAGGCGCAGATAAGAAAGAGTTTAACTACAAACGATTCCTTGATTCAGGAGACGAGTCAGCATTACCTACTCTTCAATCACTGGATTCACTATTCGTTCCAGCTTCTCCATTAGTCGGTAACATCGAGCAAGAGTTTGACGCAGCAAAGCTTGCTAACTCAGGTGACAGTGCTGATTCTCGTAACTCCATCAAAGTGTTTGGTGAGGTGAACGCGCCGGGTTCGTTCACTTACAAAGAGAACACCGACCTTGTCGACGTACTTATGCGTTCGGGCGGCGTAACTCGTTATGCCAGTGTTGAGCAAATCCGAGTGATTTCGAACAACACCCCAACGCTATTCAACCTAAAACGTTACTTAGATTCTGGTGACGAAAGTCTGCTTCCAATTTTACGCCCGGGTGCGACCATTTTCGTTCCCAAGCAAGAAGAAGAGATCAAATCCGGCGCCAACATGGTTTACGTAATGGGCGAAGTCGCAGCCCCTGGTGCTTTTGAAGGCAAAAGAGACGCGACCTTTATGGATATCTTGGCGAATGCGGGCGGCCCAACTCGATTTGCAGAGTCACGACAAATCCGTGTTATCAAAGCAGATGGCAGAGTGCTTAAATTCGATTTAGCGGCTTACACTGAAGGCTTACCTAACTCTAACCCTCCTAGCATCAAAGCTGGTGACGCGATTTTCGTTCCCGAGAAAACCGACATGAACGAGAAGTCTTGGTTGAAAATCACGCCAGACAGAGCAGTTAACGTGATTGGTGAGGTGAATCGACCTGGTCGTATTGAATGGTCAGATGAAATGAATTTCATGGGATTATTGGCACACGTCGGTGGCCCTACGCTACGCGCTGACACATCGAAAATCGAAGTTGTTACTGGTAGAAAGCTAGTTGTGTTTAACCTTGATGATTTTATTCGAAATGGTGCGCCACGTGACCAAATGCCACAAATTCGAGCGGGCTCTATCGTGCGTGTTCACGACTTGCCACAAGATCCTTCAGACAATAAATCACAATGGGTTCGTCAAAGCTCTGATGCTTCGATCTACATCTTTGGACAAGTGAATGCACCCGGTCGTTACCGCTTCACCAAAGACATGCACTTCCTTGATATCTTGTCTGCGGCTGACGGTCCAACAAAGGATGCCGACATCCACAACGTTCGAGTAACGCATCGTGACAAAACCTATTCGCAAGTAAGCAAACTTAACTTATCACTGTACTTTGAAACCGGTGACGAATCGTTACTGCCAAACGTAACCACTGGCGACACGATTTACATCCCAGAGAAAGGCAAAAACTGGTTAGATACACCGAAAGAAGAAACCGTTCGTGTGCTTGGTGCGATTAACAATCCGGGGCGTTATGTGTTCAACGACAACATGACCATTCTAGATATTCTGGCAGAAGCAGCAGGACCTACCGACAATGCTTATGTAGAAAAAATTACCATCGTCAATATGTCTTGCTGCCAAGGTCAGGCTCGTACTTTTGACCTTGTTGAATTCAGCAAAACGGCGAACATTTACAACTTGCCGGTGCTACGCGCTGGTGACACGATTTACATCCCAGACCGTCGCGAAAGCTTTATTGAAAAAGCACGCGTCGGACTTGATGACATACTGCGTATCACCACCACCATCGTATTAATAGGAGCTTTATAATGACAATTTCAGCGACCCATGCCGAAGTCGAGCAACTGTATTTAGCTTCTGAACTTAACGGCCAAAAATCAATATGCGTCACCGCCTGCCATTCAGGTGACGGCGTAACATCTATTGCAACCGCATTAGCCGAGCGTTTTCTTCTTGCGGGTCATTCAACGCTTTATGTTGATCTCAACTTATTCAACCCTGCTTTCAAAGATTTGAATATGCTAGAAGATAATCAGCAAGGTCAACTGATAGAACATGTTGAATCTCAGCGTACGTTTATCGGTGTCCCTGCTCCACAAGTTGCTTCAACGCAATTGGCTTATAAAGATCCGACAACGTTACAAAACGTGGTCAACAAATGGTTAGAGAAATACGACAGAGTCATCATTGATACCTCACCGCTTCTCAACATAAACAAAGGCAACATTCCGGCTCAGTCTGTGGCGAGTGCTTGTGACAGCACATTGATGGTTGTCGCCTATGGTGAAACGTCGAGTCACCACCTAGAACAAGCGAAAAAGCTGCTTGATGCACAAAGTATCAACCTAATGGGCTGCGTGATGAACATGAAACAAAAGCCTAGCTTTGCACAAGAGATGGTCAGACAAATCAATCGAATGAAATTCATCCCCGCTAAGCTTCGCGATAGCTTGGCAAACAAGCTGTATCAAAATGAGTTTTTGAACCTTCCGATGTAACTTTCTTTTGCTACTTTCTGGCTGTCATTAAACCATGACAGCTACCTATCCTATTAGACTTCAAGCTCCAAAAGCTCTGAATAACTCAAAACCAAATTGGGTATTTTTGGCGAAGTTATTATTAAAAATAAGATTTTAAAAACCATTCAACGCATTTCACACACATCAATCATGGTCTTACCCCCTTTAAATCCCTTCAAAAATCAACAGCCCCATACCTAACTTTAGCGGTAATGTGACACAGACGATTAAAGTGCCATGTAAATCGCATCAAAGATGGAATTCGTACGATTATTCCCTAAGATTATAAATAGAGGTGGTTTTTGACGAATTTGTAATAGTTTGACAAAGTTATCCGATGGCTGTTGAAACACAGTGGATGAATTGGCAAATCACACTTCACTGACTTTGCACGTTTATCTATTCAAACTTCACCCATCCCTCCTTCTGCTCAAATGGTTCAAATACACGGAAAGGATCACCATCGAGCAATTTAGATAATCAATTTACCTTGGTTACCTTAGTTGTATTATTAAAGAGAAAGGAAACTCAATATGAAATACAAGTTAAGCTCCGTATTTTTGTTAGTAGCAGCAGCCAGCGGTAATGCTAACGCTGGAGAATGTGGCAGCGTAACAATCGCAGATATGAACTGGAACTCTGCAACACTGATCGCCAATATCGACCAATTCATCCTTGAACATGGTTATGGGTGTGATGCTGAACTTATCCCTGGCGACACTATGCCAACAGGCACGTCTATGATCGAAAAAGGCCAGCCTGATGTTGCACCTGAACTTTGGAGCAACAGCTTAAAAGACGCATTAGATAAAGGTGTTGAAGAAAAACGTCTTCGCTACGCAGGTAAAGCACTTGTGAACGGCGGCGAAGAAGGCTTTTGGGTTCCAGCTTACCTAGTAAAACAGTACCCTGAAATGGCAACCATCGAAGGCGTACGCAAAAACGCAAGCTTATTTAAACACCCTGAAGACCCAGATACATCTGCATTCTACAGCTGCCCTGCAGGCTGGAACTGTCAGATCAGCGCCGGAAACTTGTTTAATGCTCTTGAGCTAGAAAACAGCGGTTTCACGATTGTTGATCCAGGCTCGAGTGCCGGCTTATCTGGCTCTATCGCAAAAGCTTATGAACGTGAAGAAGCTTGGTTTGGTTACTACTGGGCACCGACCGCTGTTCTAGGTAAATACGACATGGTTAAAGTCGACTTTGGCAGTGGCGTTAATGAGGAAGAGTTCCTTAACTGTACCACCAAAGAAGATTGTGAATCGCCAAAAGCAACCATGTACCCGCCTTCACCTGTCCACACGATTACCACTGAAAGTTTTGCGTCACGTGCTCCTGAAGCGTACGACTACTTTACTAAACGTGGTTTCACAAACGACAAAATGAACTCGCTACTTGCTTGGATGGAAGACAACCAAGCTGATGGCGAAGAAGCGAGTCTGCATTTCTTAAGTGAATTCCCAGAAGTATGGCACCCATGGGTTTCTGAAGAAGTGGCTAAGAAAGTTGAAGCTCAGCTGTAAGAGCTTGATTTAATAACAAGTAATTACGCTTCAACAATAAAACAGAAATAACGTCGCTATACTTGATGTTATTCATGATTCGGAGCCCTTTTCATTAGCGATTTTCTTATCGCATGGACAAGTGGCTCCGAACTATAAGGATATAAAATGGCTGACAGCAATTGGTTATCAAGCTTTCCAGAGATGGAACGCGGTGATTTACGAACCATAAAAAAGACGCTAGATGGCGCATACCGTGAATTTTCCCGTGAATACGGCGAAATGATTGAATCTCTCTTTGACCCTCTTCTTTCATTCCTCGTTTGGTTTGAAAAACTCCTTATCTCAACACCTTGGATTATAGTCCTGGCTGTGTGTACCAGCCTTGTCTACGCAGCAAGCCGTTCTTGGAAACTGGCTCTAGGCTGTGTTGCTTCTCTACTTCTCATTGGTTACTTTGGAATGTGGGAAGACACCATGCGGACGCTCAGTATCATCACTGTATGTACCTTGGTTTCAATATTCTTGGGCATTCCGATTGGTATTGCGATGGCTCGTTCAAATCGAGCTCAGTCAATTGTTACGCCGATGCTCGATATCATGCAAACCATGCCTGCGTTCGTTTATTTGATTCCAGTGGTAATGCTACTGGGCATCGGTAAGATTCCAGGGCTAATCGCCGTGGTTATCTACGCGATTCCACCTGTAATTCGTCTAACTAACCTAGGCATACGCTTAGTTGATAAAGAAGTCCTTGAAGCCGCTACCGCTTTCGGTGCGAGCAAAAAGCAACGCTTATGGGGTGTTCAACTTCCTCTAGCAATGCCAACGATCATGGCGGGTATTAACCAAACCATCATGATGGCACTGTCTATGGTTGTTATCGCATCCATGATTGGTGTGAAAGGCCTAGGACAACCGGTTCTCAAATCGATTACTAACCAGTACTTCATATTAGGCTTGATGAATGGTTTCGCCATCGTTGCCCTCGCAATCCTTTTTGACCGCGCTTCTCAGGCGTACGCAAGAAGAACTAATGCGCATTTAGGAGGATTCAAGCATGACTAAACCATTGATTGAAATTAGTGGTCTGTACAAGGTGTTTGGACCGAAACCAATGTCTGTTATGAACCGAGTTCAAAACGGCGAACACAAAGATCAGATTCTTGCGGATACGGGTCATACCGTTGGTTTAAAAGAGATCAACCTTGAGATTAACCGTGGTGAAATCTTCGTTATCATGGGGCTTTCTGGCTCGGGTAAATCGACGCTGATTCGCCACTTCAACCGTTTGATTGACCCGACTCAAGGTAAAATCATGGTTGAAGGCATTGATGTGATGAGCCTCAACACTAAACAGCTAGAAGAGTTCCGTCGTCATAAAATGTCGATGGTATTCCAACGCTTTGGCTTAATGCCTCATCGCACTGTGGTTGAAAACGTTGCGTACGGGTTGGAAGTACAAGGCATCAAAAAAGAAGACCGTTTAGCAAAAGCCAACGAATGGTTAGAAACCGTGGGCTTGAAAGGTTACGGCAAGCAATACCCTGCGCAACTTTCAGGTGGTCAGCAACAACGTGTTGGCCTTTCTCGCGCTCTGTGTACTAACGCTGAAATCTTGTTAATGGATGAAGCCTTTTCGGCACTCGACCCTTTGATTCGAAGTGAAATGCAAGATCAGCTTATCGAACTTCAAGAGAAGCTTCATAAGACGATTGTTTTCATCACTCATGATCTGGACGAAGCACTCCGCCTAGGCGATAGAATCGCAATTTTGAAAGACGGCGAGTTAGTACAACAAGGCACACCACATGAGATTCTGCTAAATCCAGCCGATGATTACGTGGAAGCGTTCGTGAAAGACGTAAACCGTGCTCGTGCACTGACCGTTGAAACCGTTATGCAGCCTCCTCTGTATCGAATCACATCAGAAACAATTGAAGGTGCTTTGGCACAAATGAAGATGCTTAAAAACGATTACGCTTATCACGTAACAGATGACGGCTATCAAGGCCTAGTCACACAAGAAAGTCTACAAGACGCCGTTGAAGATTCATCGGTACATGATTTTAGTGATGAGATATACGAAGAAGTCCCTGCCATCTTACCAGATGCGGTGATTGAAGAAGTGCTACCGGACACTATGTCTTGTGACTACTCTCTTCCAGTTGTTGATGAAGACGGTAATCTAAAAGGTGAACTCGAGAGAAGCGCTGTTGCTGATATCTTCTCAGAAAGTAGCGAGGAAGAAGTAGAAGCCGACCCAAAGCCAAAGATTGATAAAGCTTCGTAGTTCTACTTTTCGTAATTTAAAGTACGGCTGTTTAGATTATCATCGTTTGAGTTATCGTTATTTGAGTTATTGCTATTTAGATTAGCCTAAACTTCATAAACCGCTCCAAGACCACTGCTGTTAATTCACTGCAGTGGTCTTTTTTTATTTGTATTGGCCTCGTTTTATCCTGAGATCTACCCGCACCTTAGGCTTGATAGGCACCTAAGTTTATATTTCATAAGAGAAAACAAAATTAAATCAGTCCGTTAGGTTTGTCACAAAGCCAGTAGCAAGATGAACGAGATGCCAAATAAATGCGCTATTTGTACGGCAACCAGTTGAAATTATTCTAGAAAATGACTAAAACTTAATAGTATTAACAGATATTAAGCTCAATAAAAGGACTTAGTTTGATGAATTCTACTTTAGCGTCAGACGCAGCTACAAATCTAAACTCACAACAAGTGAGCAAGCTTGTCGATGAAAGCGTTCTGGAGCAAATGATTCGCGATACAAGTGCGGACATTATCCCTATCTTGATCGACCATTATGTCGAAGAATCACAAACACGCTTGGTCGCTATAAAAGAGGCAGTCACGCAGAAAGACGCTCAAACACTTGAGTTCGAGGTCCACACTCTCGGCAGCACAGCGCTTTCGTTAGGTAATCGCCCTTTGGGTGAATTAGCTCGAGCTTTAGAAAAGCTATGTTTAGAACAGAGTCATGATGCGGCATTTCGACAAGTTGATGAATTACTAGAGCTCGCAGAGCGTTCAATAAAAGCCTTGCTTGAAAGGAAAGAGGCAGGCTTCAGCTAGCTTTGCATGTTCATTATCGGTATCAGATTAAAAACTCAAAACAGTCGTTATTAATATAGTCGCCATAAGATGGGCTCCATCATGAACAGCAATGCGAGAAGTTATACAGGCCGCTTCTTAAAAGATTGCATGTGGTAGATAACAAATACACAAGACTCGTATTGATGGTTGCATATCACTATGTTATTGATTGGTTAGGATAAAGTTTCAAAAGGAATACACAATGCGCCCTAAGGTATTGTTAGTTGAAGACTCCACCTCACTCGCCGTACTCTACAAGCAGTACGTAAAAGACGAGCCCTATGATATTTTCCACGTCGAAACCGGCGCGGAAGCTAAGACCTTCATTGAAAGGCACTCTCCACAGCTTGTGATTCTCGACCTTAAGCTTCCTGACATGCCAGGCGAAGAAGTCTTAGATTGGATTACTGCTAACGAAATACCGACCGCTGTCATCATCGCGACAGCGCATGGTTCAGTAAACATCGCGGTAGACCTTATCCAACGCGGTGCAGAAGACTTCTTAGAGAAACCCATTCAAGCCGATCGACTCAAGACCTCTGTTAGCTTGCATCTAAAAAGAGCGAAACTCGAAAACCTCGTCGATAACATGCAAAGCAAATTCGATCGTGATCGTTTTCATAATTTCATTGGCTCTTGCCTACCCATGCAGGCGGTTTACAAGATCATTGATTCGGTAGCACCAACCACTGCCAGCGTGTTTATTAACGGCGAAAGTGGTACAGGTAAAGAAGTGTGTGCGGAAGCGATTCACCAAGAGAGTCAGCGTAATGGTAAACCCTTCGTGGCCATTAACTGCGGCGCTATCCCTCGAGACCTAATGGAGAGTGAAATCTTCGGTCACGTTAAAGGTGCGTTTACCGGTGCGACAACCGACCGTAAAGGTGCAGCAATGCAAGCGCATGGCGGTACCCTATTTCTCGATGAGCTTTGTGAAATGGAACTGGAGATGCAGAAGAAGCTCCTCAGATTTTTGCAAACTGGTACGTTTACTCCACTCGGTGGCAACCGCGAGATTAAAGTGGATGTCAGAATTATCTGTGCGACCAACCGCGATCCACTGGTTGAAGTAGAAGAAGGACGTTTTAGAGAAGACCTTTACTATCGTGTTCACGTTGTGCCTATCGAAATGCCACCGCTTCGTGAACGAGGAAGTGACATTGTCACTCTTTGCAATCATTTCTTGAAGCTGTACGCGAAGCAAGATAAGAAGAAGTTTAAATCAATAGACAAAGAAACGCAGAATCTACTTAAACGTTATGCGTGGCCAGGCAATGTGCGTCAGTTGCAAAACATCATCCGTAACATCGTGGTGTTGAACAATGAAACGAGCGTGACTAAAGACATGTTACCGCCTCCGATTAATAAAGTAGATGCCGCTCCATCATCTAAATCAGTGACACCAATTCGAGTAACTGCGCCTCAACCTGCAGTTGTTGAAGCACCAGAAGCTAAGTTGCCACCGATTACTCCGGAAGAGTTGGAACAATCGTCAGTTGCTCAAGCTCACAATGAGCCGATGACGCCTGCATTTACCACAAGCGAAGGTGCTATTCGTCCAATGTGGCAAATAGAACGTGAAGCCATTCAACATGCCATCAATCATTGCGATGGGAATGTGTTAAACGCTGCTGTGCTGCTAGAACTTAGCCCTTCTACTGTTTATCGTAAGAAACAGGCTTGGGAATCGGAAGATGAGTACAATCAAGCCTAACCAAGGTGTACTCGACATAAACCTTCATGAGATTTGGCTGTTGATCGACAGCCAAACTTTTGGAGGCATAGAAACGCATGTTTTAGAATTAGCACAAGGCCTGATATCGGAAAGCGCTCAGTATTCAGAGGCTGTTCGTATCGTTCTTTTGACTAAGTTTAATCCTGAAGCGATCATCGTTGAAAAGTTGAATGCGCTGAACATCCCTTTTAGTTACCTCTCCGATTTAGCCTCATGTTCTGTAGATTCAAATGGCAATAGCGCGACACAGCTGAAACGTGCAATTCAACATTATCAACCAAGGCTTATCCATGCTCATGGTTACAAAGCCAGTTTGGTCAGCAAGTTAATCAAGCTTCCGCCTCGTTTCAACAACACAAAGCAAATCACCACTTATCACGCAGGTGAAACCCCAACAGGCAAAGTATGGCTTTATGATTGGCTCGACCGTTACAGCAGTTTTCTTTCTGATCAGTCGCTCGTGGTCAGTGAAAAGATTAAAGCGAAAGTGCCGAGTCAAACCCATCAATTGAATAACTTTGTTAAAATGCCAACCGGGTTAACAAGCTCCCCTTCATCAAGCCCATTCCATGTTGGTTTTGTGGGGCGATTGAGCCATGAAAAAGCGCCTGATCGATTTGTTGCATTAGCCAAACAGTTTCCTGATGTTCGGTTTGAGCTTTTTGGTGACGGGCCAGAAATGGACATCTTAGTTAAATCGCAGCCTGATAATGTGACCTTTCATGGGCATCAGACCAATATGGACGACGTCTGGAGCCAAATCGATCTGTTAATCATCCCTTCTCGCTTTGAAGGCTTACCTATGGCGGCATTAGAAGCCATGATTCGTGGCATTCCCGTTCTCGCCACCTCAGTTGGTAACTTGCCTCAACTCATCGAGCATCAAGTTAACGGCTACCTTGCAAATTCAGAAGCTGAGCTAGAACAGTTTTTATCTTTGTGGATGTCATTGACGAACGAGCAACGTGACTCTCTCAAGAGTCACGCGATAGAAACCGTGAAAAACCAATACTCTCCACAAGCCGTTGTCCCGCAGTTGTTGGAAATCTATCAACTCGACCGTTAATTCTAGCCTTAGTCGATAACTGGTTATTTGGGCTTGATGATTTAAGTACTTTAGTCAGTTTTATACTGATTCTCAAAATGACAAAACTCACCTCAAGGCTACGCCCTCACTTAATAATCCAGCATTAAATCAGTAAGTTAAACAAAATGCATAACTGGCACTCACTTTGCAATCTTTAACATCAGGCGTAACTACGTCTTAAAAAGATTACGAGCCGAGTCCTAAAGAGTTTATTTGCCAATAGAGGTCACAATGGTCAACCCTGAAGCCAATAGATTGCCAGTCATCATCACGATCAGCACCTTGTGTGTTGGGCTTGGTGTTGTTTGGTACTTTGTGCCTCACCCTGCTGTCATTGTGGCGCTCGCTCTTGTGCCATTGGCCGGGTTATTCGTGTTAAACAAAACATTCTGGTTAGTTTTACTGTTCGTTGTCTTTTCATTTTTCCGAATTCACGAAGCTATACCTCAGCTCTATTCGCTAAAAATACCGCTGATGCTTTCATTAGGCGCTCTGTCGGCTCTTCTATGGCATGCATTAATCAGTAAAGAACTTAAAATCTTCTGGCACCCTTGTTTAAATTGGCTCGCCATATTTTGGGTATTGGTTTTCATTGGTATTATCTTCGCGTCCAACAGGCCAATAGCACTAGCAGAATTCAAGGGCGTTTATTGGAAAATTATAGTGATGACGCTTGCGATTACTTGGCTAGTAAACACCACGGAAAATCTCGCAAAAACCGCGATGACGATTATCTACGCTGGCGCTTTAGTCAGCTCTATTGCCGTGTACAACTCAGTAAATGGTATTGGGCTTGTCGAGGGCTCACGCGTGACTATTGGCCGCGATTTTGGCTCTATGTTAGGTGACCCGAACGACCTAGCACTGGTACTGATGTTCCCACTCGCCTTTACAATAAGCCAAGCCACCACGACTGGCATCTCACGATCCAAACGTTTAATCAGTGCCTTAGTTTGTCTGTTACTGCTCGCCGCCATTATTGCCACTCAAAGCCGTGGCGGATTACTGGGTTGTATTGCGGTGATTGGTATTTTTGCGTGGAAGCTAGTGCGCTCTAAAGTTCTCTTAATCTCAGTGGGAACTGTCGCGGCCGTGGTGCTCTATTTAGTTGCTGGTATCTCAGACAGATCTTCTGGTGGTGCCGCTGAACAAGGTATCGATGAATCTGCAATGGGTCGAATCTATGCTTGGGAAGCAGCAATAAAGATGGCAGTTGAGAATCCACTGACCGGCGTAGGGTTGAACAACTTCTTCTCGAACTACTTCTTTTACAGTTCGCATTGGGACGGACTGAATCACGCCGTTCACAGTACCTGGTTTGGTGTGTTGGCAGAAACAGGCTTTATTGGTCTGATCATTTTTGTCTGCCTTATCGTTGCTTTGATCAAAACCTCTCGCTCTACGCTAACGAGGTTAAAAAACTCGGCCACAGAAATCGCCCCCGAACTCAATGCGGTCGCCTATGCGATCTATGCAGGTCTGATTGGAACAATCGTGTCGGGTACATTTTTGACTCAAGGCTTCAACTGGCCGATTTATATCCTCGCAGCACTCACAGTTTGCGTCTCAAAAGTATCTCAAACTGCCTGTCAAAATGAGAAAACCTAAAAGACACATTTTAACCTATTGAAAATATTATATTTATTAGATGGCACAATATATGAAAGTACTTCTATATAACAAAACAGAGGATTTTCATTATGACGTCAGTATCTATACATCAATTCAAACATTGGCTTAAGTTTCATCCTAATTCTCGAATTAGAAATGTGTTTTTCATTTTGAAAGACATCAGAAGCGCAGAGCTACCTACCCCTCAAGTACTTAATCGCTGCCTATATCAAGCGCACAAGCTAGTGGTGAGTTTGGTTTCTGGCTTTACGCGATTCTTTTACTGGACTCCGGCTTTCAAAGGTCGTGTGGCTCAATGTGGCAAACGCCTGTATTTGTATGGTGGACTGCCTTTCGTCAGCGGTCCGGTGCAAATTACGATTGGCGACAACTGCCGTATCTCTGGCCACACGACATTCTCTGGTTGTACTCAACAACTTGAAGGCTTGGAACACCCACTATTGTCGATTGGCAATAACGTCGACATTGGTTGGCAGTCGACTATCGCTGTTGGAGGTAAAGTGGTTATCTCTGACAACGTACGAATCGCAGGCGGCGCTTTTCTATTTGGATACTCTGGACACCCGCTTGATGCAAAACGCCGAGCGCTAGGTGAAGGTGACGACCCTCAGCAAATCGGTGACATCATTCTTGAACCCGATGTTTGGTTAGGCACGAATGTGACGGTTAAAGGTGGCGTAACCATCGGCGAAGGTGCCGTAATAGCCGCAGGCAGCGTAGTAACAAAGAACATCCCGGCTTTTGCAATCGCAGGCGGTAACCCAGCTCGAGTTGTCGGTCACATTAAACCCGTTGAAGTGACAGAATCCGATATGTTCGATTCGTTAGAGACTCATGGAGGTGACCATGCGTGATTTAATCGTATTTGGTGAAGACTTTGGTGGCCTACCTTCATCGACTCAACATTTAGTTCGTCACCTTGCTAAGCAACACAAAGTCTTATGGGTCAACTCTATTGGCTTAAGACAACCGAAGCTGTCCGCTAAAGATGCCAGCCGAGCGTTCAACAAGTTGTTTGGTAAAACCAAAGCCGTTACTCAAAACATGCTCGACTCTGAGGGACACGACAACATTACTATCGTTAACTTAAAGACAATCCCTGCGCCTGCTTCTAAATTTTCTAGAAAGTTGGCTCAGCAAATGATGTTGCACCAACTAAAACCGATTATTGCGGAGCTTAATCTGAACGCGCCTATCCTATGGACTTCTCTTCCGACCGCTGTTGATTTGTGCGGACACTTAGGCGAGTCATCTGTGGTCTATTACTGCGGTGATGATTTTAGCGCGCTGGCTGGTGTTGATCATGACACCGTTGCACAGCACGAATCAGAGCTAATCGAAAAATCAACGCTTATATTCGCGGCTAGCAAAAAATTGATGGGTAAATTTCCAAAGCATAAAGCGCATTTGCTACCACATGGTGTCGACGTAGACCTATTTTCAACACCCGCACCAAGAGCAAAAGATTTACCAAGCAACCACCGCCCTATTGCTGGTTTTTATGGCAGCCTTTCTAAGTGGCTTGATTATGAAATGATTGATCATGTTGCGAATGCGATGCCGGAATGGGACTTTGTTTTCATAGGTCCAAACGAGCTTGATACGCTCATGCTGCCTAAGTTGAGTAACGTACATTACCTTGGCCCTCGTCCACACCACACGCTACCAAGCTATTCTCAACACTGGGATGTGAGCTTGTTGCCGTTTGTTGATAACGAGCAGATCCGAGCGTGTAGCCCACTCAAACTAATGGAATACCTTGCGGCGGGCACACCCATTATCACAACACCGTTCCCTGCTTTGGTTCCATATCAAGGGCACGTAACCACGGTTGGCAGTGCCAACCAAATGATTTGGGCGCTTGATCATGCACGCGAGCTAAGCAACTCACCTATCTCTGTCGTCGAACAAGAGAGCTGGCAGAACCGTGGTAACTTCGTACATTGGATGTTGGAGCTATTATGAATAATCTGAAATTGCGGTTATTAGTCATCATCAATGCGATGTGGCGCCAACGCTACGTTATCGTTCTGCCAATGCTTATTTTGCCCTTTGTAGGCTTTGGTGTGAGCAAGTTGGCTCCAACTAAATATGACGCGCATACCAGTATGTTGATTCAAGAAACGGCCAAGATGAATCCATTCTTGGAAGACATTGCCGTTTCGACGATGCTCAAAGATCGACTTAACGCATTGAGAACACTGCTTCACAGTCGACATGTGCTTTACTCGGTCGCTGATGAACTGCAATTAACCACGCCAGATATGCCTGAAATTGAGAAACAAGAGATCATTACTGACCTGTCTCAACGTCTAACGGTGACTCAGCTTGGAAAAGATTTTCTAAAGATAAGTCTAACGTCGAACACACCAAATGGAATGGAAGCGACGCTGCGCTCGGTAAGTGAACATTTCATTGAACAGTTACTTGCACCGGAACGTTCATCGATTGAAGATTCAAGTAACTTCTTGAAAATCCATATCGACAAACGTAGCGCAGAGCTTGCAGAAGCAGAAGAAGCGCTAGCTGCATACATGAATGAGAATGTTCATTCGACGCCTGAGGTACAGAGCCAAAGTTTGAATCGCTTAGCTTCACTCAAACAAACATTGGCAGAAAAAGAGGCCGAGTTATCGGGTGTCGAAAAAAGTTTAGGGTCAATCGACCAACAACTTTCAAGAACCAACCCTGTGATCGGTAAATTAGAAGACCAGATCATCGACATTCGTAGCGACCTTACCTTGTTACAAGCTAAATACACGGACAAGCACAGTGCTGTGCAAGCTAAAGTGCGTGAGCTAGACAGACTAGAGAATGAACGTAAGAGTTTGCTCGAGGTAACCCAGCCAACGATGAACAGCGACCAGCTTTGGGACATCGCAAGTAGTACGACACTGAACAAACTTTCTGATACCCAACCTCTTCTGGTCACTCAATTACACAGCCTACAGCTGGTTCGTGCTCGCTTTGAGTCTTTAACTGAAGAGACCAAAAGCCTTCGAACTATGATTTTCGAATTAGAACACAAGGCCAATAACTTCGGCGAAAATGCAAAAGAGATGTACCGCCTTAAACGTCAAGTTGAAATCAAACGTCAACTATATGATGAACTGACAGAGCGTTATGAAATGGCTCAACTAACGGGTTCGCTTGGTGTATTCGAGCAAAACAAACGTGTGAAGATTATCGATTTGCCTTTCACACCGAGTGTCAAATCTAACATGCCGACTTTTGTTTTTATTCTGGCTGGATTCGTTGCAGGTATCGGTTTGGGTATTGGTTTAGCGGTATTGTTTGAACTGTTTGATTCTTCAATCAAACGCAAAGACGAAATCGAAGATATCTTGGGTGTCCCTGTGATAACGGTGATCCCTAAAATGAGCTAGTCAGCCTCAAAGCCATTTTTGACTTGCTAGATTCACAGCTTTCTAGCTTCCAAGCTTCGTGCATCCTAGAGCAAAACGCCAACACTCGGTTGGCGTTTTGTTTATTTAGAGCCCCAAGTTCTAATGCTACTTTCGATTTACCCAAGCCCTATGATTCAAACTGCCATTCAATTGTATTTTGTTTTGATTCCCATTTTGAGAAATGAAAACTGCCCTAGAATTAAATAATCTAAACAACTGAAAAATAACGGTTATTTAATTGGCACAACTCCTGCAATCTCCTTGTGTAGTTAAACGTTTTAAAGAAGTTACTTCAAGAGAAACGTCAGAAAGGCGAAACAACAATTATAAAGGCAGGGTCCAAACTATGAATACGCATTTAACGAAGCATGGCAAAAAGATCATACACGTTGTTCAGCACCTTGCACCGGGTGGATTAGAAACCCTAACTCTGGATTTGCTGCGCCTTGCTAAACCAACAGACCAAGTGTTGATTGTCAGTTTAGAGGGTACTAAACAAGAGTCTATAAACAACTGGCCGAAGCTAGAGCCATACAAAAAGCAAATCGTCTTTTTGGATAAAGCACCAGGCGTACAATTCAATATCATTATTAAGCTAATTAAAGCCTTCAATGCGATTCACCCTGATGTGGTTCATACCCATCATATTGGCCCACTGTTATACGCTGGTTATGCCGCTCGCGTAACCGGGGTTCCAACTCGAATCCATACCGAACATGACGCTTGGCATCTGAACAACAACAAACGTCGTCGATTACAAGCGCTTGCTTTAAAAGCTGCTCAACCAACGTTAGTTGCCGACGCGACACGTGTTTATAACCAACTACGCACTGCTTTTTCTTATGAGAACATCATTACCATCAAAAATGGCGTTGATTGTGAGAAGTTTAAGCCGATGTCGAAAGAACACGCGAGAGCAAAACTAAACCTGCCGACAGACAAACACATCATCGGTTGTGCAGGTCGACTAGAACATGTCAAAGGCCAAGACCAACTTATTAAAGCACTGACTCTTTTACCTGCAAACATGGTTGTCGCATTGGCTGGCGGCGGTACTAAACGCAATCAACTAGAGCAACTGACTAGCCGCTTGAATCTGAGTGACCGAGTCATCTTTCTTGGCTTAGTTGAAGACATGACCACGTTTTACGGAGCGTTGGATACGTTCTGCCTACCTTCACGCCACGAAGGACTGCCGCTTTCTACACTAGAAGCTCAGGCGTGCAACATCCCTACCGTCGCAATGAATGTAGGAGCTGTCGATGAAACCTTATGTCCAGTCAGCGGCGCCCTAGTCAAAAGCGGCAGCATTGTGGGGTTAGCTAGTGCGCTATTAGAAAAGCAAAATGAACGCTTTTTGTCACCTCGTCGTTACGTGCTCGACAACTTCGACATCATCAAAATGGTTTCGTCTTACAACGATATATCAGAAGGAGCTTACGCATGATTGATTGGTTGCTTGCGGGACTTTGTTTGTTTTCAGGTGCGTTGATTGTCTATCATCACGCAGCCTACCCTTTGTTACTGCGTTGGTATGCGAAAAGCCACCCCGCACGCAAAGTTGAAGAGAGTCATCGTTGCTACAAAGAGGAACAGCAAGATTGCACGTTGCCGACCATCACCGTTCTTGTTCCTGCATTTAACGAAGAACAGTGGATCGCAGACAAGATTCGTAACCTTGCTTCACTCGATTACCCAAAAAAGAAGTTGGAAGTCATTATCGCTTGCGATGGTTGCACTGATAACACAGTCGCCATTGCACAAATGACCATACAAGAAGCGATGTGCAGTGATGTCTATTTTGAGATACATGACCATCAAGTAAACCGAGGTAAAGTCGCGGTTGTTAATGAAGAAGTGACACGTATAACCAGTGATATCACGGCGATGAGTGATGTTTCTGCCCTTATTTCATTGGATGCTTTGCTTATAGCTGCCGCTCATTTTGAAAGTGACAAGGTTGGAGTGGTAAACGCAACGTATCAACTTTGTCCAACAGGCAATGAAGGCGAAAACACGTATTGGCAGTACCAAACCGCGGTTAAAGAGTCTGAGGCTTCGTTAGGTTCTAGCTTGGGTTCTCATGGCGCTTTCTACTTGTTTAGAACACACCTGTTTGAACTGCTTCCACTCAACACTATTAATGATGATTTCATCTTACCGATGCAAATCGTTAAACAAGGTTACATCGCAGAATACGAAACCCAAATGGTTGCATTAGAGCTAGAGGAATCGAACCTAGAAACGGACTTCAAAAGAAGACTTCGTATTTCAGCGGGTAACATGCAACAAGCGATTCGATTATTTGGCTTGTTCAGCCCGAAGTTCAAAGGCATCGCGTTTGCGTTCTTTTCAGGAAAAGGACTTCGCCTGCTCACTCCCTATTTAATGATTGTGTGCTTAGTGTGCTCAATCTTACTTAGCAACTACTTGGTATTTGAAGCGCTGTTATGGGCTCAAGTTGCCGTTTATACCATTGGCGTCCTTGGCTGCATCTTGCCAAAGCGTCTAGTAAACAAACCTATTTCATTGATCTCTTATTTGATAGTTGGACACTACGCCAACTTCATTGGTGGCATTCGTTACCTAATCGGACTAGAAAACTCACCTTGGGCACGAGCAAATCATTAAGGACTTATTATGATGAACATCGAACAGCTATCTACCCGAAACCTATACCAATACAAAATCTCACGTGCTAAACGTACTTTCGATTTTGTAAGCTCACTGATTGCTTTGATTTTGCTAGCGCCCGTATTTCCGTTGATTGCGATGGCGATTGCACTCACTTCTCGTGGCCCTATTTTCTACCGTCAATTGCGCGTTGGTAAATCGACACCGGAGAAAATGGAAATCTTTGAGATCATGAAATTCCGTAGCATGTACGAGGATGCAGAAACTCGCTCTGGTGCAGTTTGGGCTACCGCGAATGACCCGCGAATCACGCCTGTTGGCCGCTTTTTGAGAAAGACACGTCTTGATGAACTGCCACAACTGATCAATGTACTGAAAGGTGAAATGTCTCTAATTGGCCCGCGCCCTGAACGCCCTACTTTTTACACCAAACTAGAGAACGAAATTCCTTACTTTGCCGACCGCACATACGGTGTAATGCCTGGTATTACAGGGCTTGCACAAGTAAATCAAGGTTACGACACCTGTATTGATGATGTACGTCGTAAAGTAGGTTTTGACCACAGTTATGCACTAAGCCTATGTTCGGTTAAGTCTTGGATTGCCGCTGATCTCAGCATCATCTCTAAAACAATCATCGTAATGGTAGATGGTCGAGGTCGCTAAACCAGTATGGTCTAATGTGGATACAAAGCCTGTTTTCTATAAAGCCTTAGGGGGCGATTGGAGAGTCGCTAATGAAACACAGAGTGCCGAATTAGCCCACGTTAACTAGACTCGCTGCTCTCGGTTCTCAGTTGAATGGTGTAATAAGGTTTCTTCCCTATCAATTGACGTAAACATTGGCAATGAATGTATAACGCAGATGTGGCTTGAGTTAGGGATTAGAAATTAAGAGCTGAGAGCTCAGAATTAAGAGTTAAGACGAGAAAGCTTATATTCATAGAAAACCACGGCACTTTCGTCAGAGGCTTGCTCAACAAAACCTAGCTTATTAAGTAAGTGTGTAGAGGCTATGTTTGAACGGTCGACACCGCCAATCAGTGTGGACCATGACTCGGTTTTTGCGACTTCTGTGATGAAACTCTGCAATAACTCACTCGCGAAACCCTTGCCCCAGCATTCTTCTGCAAGCAAGTAGCCAATATGAGCATCACTTTCGTCTTCTACATAAGCGAACAGAAAACCAATTAATTGATTATCGTTGGATTTCACTTGAAGTAAGCGGCTCTCCGACAACATTCGGTCGAGCCAAATTTCAGCCAGCTCACGGGACACAATACCGTGAAAGTATGGTGGAAGGTTTTCAACGACTGACGGGATTAGAATGCCAGGTACTCGCTCAAGCAGAGCCGAACGTTCAGGAACAGTAAGTTCACCTGCGACTTCTTCTACTTTTAGTCTTTGAGTTTCAAACGAGATCGCCATGTGTCCTGCCCAATTTGATAAAAATGTGGATTATACACCTGAGTTCTCGTGTTGGCTTCGTTTCCAGGCTAAAGCAAACTAAAGAACAGCCACGCCTTCAACTTCAATCACTGAGTTAACATTTGCTCGCTCGATTATCTTGAGTAACGTCGTTTGAACTAACTCATTATCTCGGATTTCGGTTTCACAAGAAAAACGCTCTTCTTGAACACCATCGCCCTCACCCAGCATAAATTGAACTGCGACTTCCGTTGCGAGATCTTTGGTCGCTCCGTAGTACGCTAACGTGATTTTTGGGTATCCGTGGTCGCCTTTTTTAACCTGCTTTGCGATACGTTTCTTGGCTTTATCTAAATTCATGCAACTTCCTTTTAAGTCTGAAATACAAGGTGACTAGAACACCTTTTTAAACGGTAAGCAATACAATCAGCGTTGGTTATAGAGATTCCCTAGCCTCTTGATACTAATCAAGATGGTACACTCTTAACGCTTTAAAGAGTGATAGCTAGAACACAGATAACCAGTTTAAGAAATATAATGACAGCGCGTAAGAATTACGCGCCAAGAAGCGGTAGATGTTTTCGTTGTTGATAAGTTAAGGCTAACTCTAAGCACTGCTTGATTGGTGCTTTGGGAAGTGGTTCAGTTAGGTTCAAGATGATTGCCCGATTACCTTGAAATGCCAATGTGTCATCGTGCAATTCTCTGAATGTGTCGATTAGCTTTGTTTGACAGTTAAAGAACAAGTAATAGTTATTTGGCGATTTTAATTTCCAATCGATTCGAATTGGACTGCCCGTCTTAACGCTGTAACTCGGCTCGCCCCATTTCAGAGACTCTTCGACTTCACCTAAATCCAAATCAGAGCAAAGCTCTAAGATTAATGAACGCAACTCTTCAAGCCGAGCTCGAACATCATCGGGATACTGATCGAAATGTGTTTTGATTGCTTGGTCCATTCAACCTCCGATTCATTTGTTGTGATATTAAAGTGCAGCTCACTTAAAGCATAGAACCTTAAACATTAGCCCAACTTAAAACGAAAAGTGCCAAGCCTCATAAATTACTTTTGAGTTATCTGTTCGTTAGCGGTTTTCAAGGCCAGCTTTAAACCATCCTTATCCTTACAACCAATGTAAACATGCTTTCCATTACTTAAGCTTAACTTCAGCGCTGAACCTATTGATGCATTATACAACCAGCCATCGCTCAGCATTCGGATGCCAATACCTTGATACCACTTACTTTGATAGAACGATGTCTCTATAATGTCTGACACGTCTACATTCTTACGCCAAAAACCAAAGCCGAAATACCAGCTTAGTACATTGTCTTTGACCTCAATTGTCATGGAGAAAAAGAGCAAAGCAATTAAACCATTGATGGCGTGAGCGATTAATGTCCCGGGGTTATTATCAGAGGTAACGACAATGAAAGCACTTATCGCAACGAGGATAAGCAGCAATCCCTTGTTGAATTCCTTACTATAAAACACAGCGACAACTCCTATAGACAACGAACAACCCATTAACTAGCCAACAGCTATCTTACTGCGGCCTTTCTAAATAATCGTAGCAAGTAATGCAGGCATACTCCCACAACCAAACCAAGTAGCATCGCCTTGATACTACCAACCCAAAGTATCAAGCCAGAATAACCTTGTCCCGGACCTAAGCCTTGTTTATTAATCACATCGACGAACATAAATCCGTTCCACAGCACATGCAGTGAGGCTGTAAATCCATGCACACAAATTGCGACGGTTCCAAGTAACTTGTACCTGTTAATGACTGGTGCGCCACAAAAAATGACAACAAGCGCAAAGGTAAAAATCAGAGGGCCAGACAGTACTAAAGTGAGTGTGATTACTTCAACGTGGCTCTCTATGCCATAACTGTATGTACAAAATACCATTGTCATTGAAAACAAAAGCGAAATGAGTGCGAACCATAGTGTTCTATTCATTGGGGTTCCCTGCCTTAATTGTGGGTTTAGGACAAATTCGATAATCGACAGGAAGAACTAATTACCAAAAATACGGCATGAGAAATGCCCTTGTTACACGACTATTCGATGGACAACTCAGACTTTCACAAACCCAATGTAACGTGAGACTTAGAACATAAGTTAGATAACAAAAACACCACTCACCTGCGCTCCTGACTGCATACCTTATTGAGCGCCCTGTTGAACCCAAACAACATTTTCATTTGAAGTGGGAACCTCAAACCAAGACCAAAACAGGTCTAACATTTCAGGTGTCATTTCATAAGACTTACCATTGAGTTCCGAGTTACGGTTAAATGCCCTCTCCTTACAAGTCTCAAACGGGACATCAAGGTAGTGAACTTCGCTGTCCACGCCTAGGTTTGATGCCCAGCTTATAAAAGAATCTCGGTCGGACTTACGCCAAAAACCAAAATCAAAAATCACCGGAACACCCAAGGAAAAGAGCTGTATTGCAGAGTCCTTGAATAACCCTTGTAGCGCAGCCAGCCGGCTATCAAAAACTTCACGCTCCATATGCTCGCCATACAAAGGAATCATCCACTCATCAATCGAGAAACGAAAGGCGCCATGCTTTTCTGCAAGCGCTTTCGAGTAAGTCGTCTTACCCGAACCGATAAAGCCACATACGAAATAGATTTTAGTCATGATGCCCCATTAGTCTCCTTGTTACGCATGATTCTTTCTTTTAGAAGTGTACCAATACTGCTAACGACAAACGTAAAAGCAAACGCCACAAGTGGCTGATAGAAATCAAACGCACCATCCGTCATAAAAAAGTACTGATGAATAGCAACACCAAAACCAACACCTAATGCCAGCTTCAGGTTCTTGAAAATTCCTTGTTTCATGTTCATTCCCTCGTAGCAAGCAAAACTATGTATAGGTTTGAGTGGCGTTATGACTAGAACTTAAACCATTGTGACATAGACGTTTAAACTGAAGTAAGCCGAAAATACCAAGCGTTGGACATCGCTTTTAAATTTCTTGCATGCTCGTTACAACACACATTGTCCTACTGATTTTTAGGTATTAATTTATTTTTTGATTATGCAGGCTTGGCAATTTATGATCTATGGATGCAATTCAGAGAAACCCAAAATGACATATAAGAACGTAATAAGAATCTCAGCTATAGGTACACGCGGTAAAGTTAAAGGCCTAGAGTTCGTCGCAAAACAGAACCTCGATGGTCAATATATACTAAATGGAATAGTTCATACGCCCACCGATTCTAATAGGACCAACAAAGCTAAGAATAAGGTATATGCGTCTACACTGACTGAGGCCGCCAACCTGCTTTCAACCAACGAATACTTAATCAACTTAACCTGTACAGATCCGATTGGAGGGCGAGCTCTACGTGAGTACAACAAAGTAAAGGTTACTGAAGGCTAAAACAATATCGACAAGGATGTCTCCACTAGATCGGGCCAACTACAGAATCCGTCTTAAATGCTTTGTATGGATAATAAGCACTCCAATCGGGTAATGTGA
>NZ_JBFRTR010000079.1:41378-59809 GCF_041474215.1 Vibrio sp. 10N.222.52.C12 | reverse complement strand
AGATCGTCACACGATCTGGCTCCTTTTTAATTGTTCCGGCTATCACTGATTTACAATGTAAAGCTTAGCTATAGCTGGCGTGAACGGCTTATATTCACTAATACCTATTAATGCTCATGAATCACTTCTTTACCACTCGGATAAGCTTTGGTACCTAGTACATGACCATCAACTTCTTTGCCATAGTAACCTTGGTGATTGTGGTAGCGCTTAGCATTGCTAGCAACATCACCCTTGTATCGAGGATCTTGTGGGCGTTCATGACTATTCACAAATGCAGCTACATCCCATGCATCTTGAATCGAAAGTTGCTGGCTCTTTCCAAGCGGCATGTTTTCATAGATAAAGTAGGCAGCGGTGTTCACGCGGTGCATACCCGCACCCCAGTTATAGGCGTTTTCGCCCCACAGTGGTGGGAAGTATGAACGGCCGTCTGATCCTTTAATACCCTCACCATTTTGACCATGACAGGTTTGGCAGTTGGTTTGGTAAACCTTTTCACCACGCGCTATTGACGGCTCTTGTTCAGGGTTATCAATCTTAGGGTAACCACGGCCGGCCAGTTTACTGCGGTCATCGATTGGGTATTTGCTTAACAGCTCTTCAGGAAGAGGGAAGCTTTCAGCTTTACCACCGACTTGTAAGTCAGCATCGCTGATCTCAGGAACAGGCGTGTCTTGCATGCCGTTCTTGTCTAAGATGCCGCCCATCGCCAGCCAGTATGAATAAGCCGTTAGTGCGACCATTTCTTTTGAACCCTCAGCCGGTGGCAGACCATTCATTGAGTAGGTGAAGCAACCTTGGATACGTTCTGCGTAGCTGTTTACCTTGTCATTCTTGGAACGATATGCAGGGTAGGCCATGTACGCACCCCAAAGAGGGGCAGCGTTAGGCTTCATGCCCGCTTGCATGTGGCAATTTACACAGTTTTGCTCGTTGCCGACGAACGTACCACGCATCTGTTGTGAATCGACAAACAGGGAATAGCCCAGTTTTACTTTGTCGCCAAATTCCCCATCAGGAATATCAACCAAGTCGCGTGGCACCAGATATTTATTATCTTGTGGTTTTTCAACGGCGGGTAGTTCGGTTTGGCGATCGGGTAACTCACCTTCGGCATAAGCGATTCCAGAGGCAAGGGTTGCGGTAATTAGAAGTAATGTTTTCATGCGAGCCCTTTAGTATCGGAAAGATGCGAAGTAGTAAGAGAGGTTTTTGATCTCATCGTCGGTCAACTTACCGGCGATATTGCCCATCATGTTTAAATCATCACCCTTACGAGTGCCGTTTTTCCAAGCGTTGAGCTGAGTCTGAATGTAATCGGCATGCTGGCTCGCTAGGCGTGGGAATTTGTCGACACCCATCCCACTTGGCCCATGACAGGTTGCACAAGCAGGAATATTTCGATCCCAATCGCCTTGGAATACAAGTTTACGATAGGGATTATCGATATCGGCTTGTGAGCCGCGCTGTTCTAAATCGGTAAATTCGTATGAAGGTAGTGAAGCGAAGTATTCTGCGACCTCACGACGAACAGCGGGATCAGATACACCATCCGCCATCCCTTTCATGATCGCGCTTTGACGCTCACCACTTGAGAACAGAACCAGTTGATGCTCTAGATAGTCAGCATTGAGCCCTGCAAGCATAGGGGCAATGTTGGGCATGCCTTTACCGTCGGCTTGATGGCAGCCGCTACAAGTTTCTGCGGCTTCTGGCATTGGATTGGGTGCTGCTTGTGCAAAAGCGGATAAAGAAAGGCTTCCTAGAGCAGCGATGCAAAGCGTTAGAGTTTGAGTTTTAATTGTCAGCTTAGTCATGAGGCGTCGCTATTGGTTGTAATGCACGCATTTTCGACATAATTGGTTGTTCGCGCTATTGTGGATTTCCACATTAATTCACTGGGAACTTGAGGTAAGTCTCACATTAATAACCTCAATCACCATAGTGGTATTGATGTGGATTTCGATAGGCGAATCCAACTGCCGTTAACGAAGTGCAAGGGAACTGCCATGTTCGCCTCGGTATAACTGCTTGTTAAGGCTCTTTTATGGCACCGATTGTATAAGCATAGCTGCTTTATGGATGCGGGCTAAAAAAGTTGTGGTGAAATGAAGATTACCTAATGGTTTTGGGTTGATTGCTCTATCTAGAGCGGATGCTTTATGTAGATTGGGTACTTTATGTAGATTGGACGTTTATCCAAATAGGGTGCTTTTCTAGATCAAGAGGACGAAAAAACAGGGTAACCTCGAATGACGAAGTTGCCCTGTTGTGTTCTCATCTGCAAATCAGATAAAGAAGTGTTTTGACTCAGTGATTAAGTTATAGCTTGCTGAGTTTAAGCTAGACCTTGTAGATCTTAGCCGGAAGCGCTTGTCTTGCTGCTGCGCCCACAACCCAATCCAACATGACGCCTTTTCCTTCTCTCGTCGGGTCAATTAAGCCAATATCATTGATGTTAACGCCATCGTTCGACTTCATCTTCACAGGTTGTTGTGTGTCACCGATCCAGTGCGCACGCTCACCGAGTTCTTTATGACCAAAGCCGTGTTCAAAGCCTAATGTTCCCGGTTTGATGCCATCAATCACCATCGCCAACGCATGTGTGGTTGAGCTCGGTGTTTCAATCGCAAACACGTCACCGGTTTTGATACCCGCTGAAGAGGCGTCTTGCGGGTGAATGTACACCGGGTTCACACCCTTGATTGATTCTAAGCGTGGTGACAAGTTAGACACCGCACTGTGAATATTGGACTTAAAGTTGGTTAGGGTGAACGGCCACTCTTTTGCTGGGAACTGCTCTGCCAAAGGTGTGCCGTCTGCAAGCTTTTGTGGATACCATGTCGGGCACCCCATGTACTGCTCGCCACTGATGGTGTTGCGAGAGGTACCAAGCTTTTCATTCCAAATAGCCAGTGGTTTGGTCCATTTGTACTTCATGGTTTCATTGGTGTAGGCATTGGTTGCGTCTTCAAAACGACCGCCACGCGCAAAAATGTACGCTACTTTGAGCATCTCTTCAGGCTTGAGCGTTTTGTTCATCACAGGCACTAGGCGCTCAAGACCAGACCAAACAATATCTTCCGCATCCACATTCGGCACGCCACCTTTTACGAACGCTAAGTTAGCAGCCGAGCGCAGGTAGAAGTCTTCAGCGCTATGAATACCGTGCCAGTTACCTTGATTGTCTTTGATTACGTTGTCGCCGAAGCCACCTAGGCCAAGCGTTTTCGCTAGATCAATAAAGAAGTTCTCTAGGTTGATGGCACGTCCGTCTTGAGTGCGGGAAGTTTTAGGCTCAACAATCGGCCAACGAGCGGTGATCGCTTTGGTCGCGACACCATGCCAAGGTGTTGCCATGCCCCAGCTCTCGTAGGTCACTGTGTCTGGCACTAGGTAATCCGATAAGGCAGTCGTTTCATTGATAAAGGCATCGATAGACACGATCAAGCCAAGCTGTTTGGGATCTTTAAGCTTCTCGCCTAGCAGGTTGTCTAAGCCTGGGACACCATATAGTGGGTTCGCCATGTGGTTGATCCACGCTTTTGCACGGTAAGGGTAACCGTCAATCGCAGCTGATAAGTGCTCAGTTAAAAGCGGAGCTGATATTGGGTACCACGGCGCGCGGGTCGGGTAAGGTGACTCGCCTGCGGCAACGCGACGTTTGTATTCGCTGGTGTTTTGATACGGGAACTTGCTGCGGGACAAGAATACACCTTGAGGCTTAGTCTTACCCTTGAACTTGGTAAAGTCGTAACGTGGACCTGCAACCGAAGTTGGGTAGCCGCCCGCTTTCGCCATCGCGCCACCTTTCGCGTTGATGTTACCGATCAGCGCGTTTAGCATCAGAATAGAGAACGAGTTGTAGAAGCCGTTGGTGTGCATGTTGCCACCGTGAGTATCCACGACTGCTTTCGTCCCGTAGCTGGTGAAGCGTTTTGCCAACGCAATAATTTGGTCCTGCGGGATCTCACACTGCTCACTGTAGTATGCAAGGTCATATTTGAAGGCTTCTTCCTTCAATCTTTGCAGAGAAGACTTAACACGAACAGTCTGACCATTGATTTCTACGTCTTGATCGACGAACAGAGCCGCTTCATTCACCTGAATATGTGACGCCAATAGTGACGTTGTCACATCTAGTGCGATAAATCCGTCATCGTCAGACATCGGTTCGCCTGTTTCTAGCAAACCCATATCCGATGCGCGAAGCATGCGCCCGTTTTGTGGGTGTGCTTCGTCACTGATCACAAGGTGTGAAGCATTACACCAATGCGTGGTGCCTGCTTTTTGCATCGCTTGTGCGCTTGGGCGAGACAAGAAGTCGTGATTGTATCGTTGGTTCTCGATGATCCATTGGATCATACCCAGCACTAATGCTGAATCGGTGCCCGGTTTGATCGGTAGCCAGTTGTTTCGATCGCCCGCAGCAAGGCTTGAAGATCCTGCAGGAAGGCTCGGAGTCACTATGGTGTAGCTCAGTTTTCCGTTGGTACGAGCCTCAGCCAATTGTCTTGCTTGACGCTTGAACGGGTTACCCGCTTGAGCCGGAGACATACCGATGAAAAGAATGAACTCTGCGTTGTTGAAATCTGGTTTTAAGTGCGAGAACTTGTCTAGATCGTTCATGATCGCGCCAGAACCTGCACGGAATGCGTAGCCACAGTAAGAGCCGTGGTGACCGAAGTTTCGTGTACCATAGCTGTTGAATGCAAAGCGCTTCAAGATGTCATCACGGCCTTCATTACCAGCATTCGTCACCAACAATTGGTTGGCTTTGGGACCGTATTCAGGGTTGTTTGGATCAAGTGGTGTTTCGATATCGCGAATCGATCGTAAGCCTTCCACTTCGCCTTCACCGAACAAGTCACCACCTTCGGTGATCTCAGTGATTAGTTGCTCGTAGCTGATCGGTTCCCACTTGCCTTCACCACGTTTACCGACACGTTTGAGCGGTTGAGTGATTCGGTATGGGCTGTTTTGAATCTCTAACATGCCATTACCACGGGCGCAGGCTGTCGAACGATTATTGATACCGGATTCTCCAGACAAGCCAATGTAGGCGTCTTTTACCGGTGTTTTGAACGGGATTTGCTGATCACTTGATAGCGGATGGTAGGGATTGCCCGAGATACGCAAAATTTCGTCATTGCGATTATCGATACGTACACGCAAGCCACACAGTGTCCAGCAACCAAAACACATTGATGGTGCAACGCGTTGGTTTGGATTCGGCGAGATCTTACCTTGCTCATCGACACTGTATTCCGTCTCTATCGAATTACCGTGATGGATGTGGTTGGTTTTCTTACCCGCGGTGCCATCGATAGCACCGTGAACCATGTGTTTTGTGGTTGTCGCATAACCTGCAGCAAAAGCTCCAGCACCACCGGCAGCAAGGCCTGTTTTCAAAAATTGACGACGTTTGTTATCCATGATGATTCCTCAGACTACAAGCTATGTGAGCGGTTAAGTGGTGAAGGTGTATTTTGGTTTGGCTTCGATGTTGTCTTTGGTGCAGAACCAGTTGTTCGTGTAGAACCAGTAGACACGATCTCAGAGGCGAACAACGCAAGTGCTAACCAAAGACCACACATACCAACAATGCCGAGTAATCCTGCGCTACCCATCGGCAGTTCATAAGGGAATGGGCCAACATCGAAACGTGGAATGGTTTGAACTTCCATCATGGTGACCCAACGTACCGCCCATGCAGAAACTATGGTCGCAAGCGCAACACAGATAATTCCTAGCTTACTTTGCGATAGGCGTTGCAGTGGTAGAACCAAGATCATGCACAGCAAAATGCTGGTGGTCATGATGCCTAAATTGATGCCCCAAGCGTCGTTCTCATACAGGCTGAAGTGACCATGGTTAGATGCCCAAATCGACGTGAGAATGATGGCAAGGCCACCAGTTAAGGTAATGGTTCTTTGTATCAGAGCTAGGTCTGTTGGTTTTAAGCTTGGTTTGCTTGAAGGCAGCAGAGCCCAAATCAACAGCGTTAAACCCGTTGCAGCAAAGAATGCGGTCGTGAACCAAAGCAGCGGAGAAGCCGGTTGATGCCAAAGCGGTCGGCTCGCCAAAATCGCAATCTCTGCGCCTGTGTAAAGCGCGATGCTTAGGCCCGAAATAGCCGTCACAGCAGCGAGCGCAATCATCAGCTTTGACGATATTTGCCATTGACCTAGCGTCAGCCAAGCCAAACGTTTTAGAAGTGGGTTTTCACTCTCTTTGAGCTGTGCGATGTCATCACGCAGGTAAACCCAAGCAGTCGCAACAGCCAGACCAGAAAACAAAGGTAGAAACAGAGAGCCCAATGACATCCATGACCAAGGTGTGATGTGAGCATAGAAGTGCCACGCACGTCCGGGTTGATGCAAGTCACCAGTAAGTGCTAATGGCCCAACAATCGCGCCGATGGCCATCACAAGCACAAGGGCAGAACGAAATTGGTGGCTGGTTGAGTTCTTGAATATCAGTGCAATCAAAAACAGAATAGCGGCCGCGTAAGCCGAACCAATGTAGAAGAAATATTGAACCGCCCACGGTAGCCAAGCGATCTCTTGAGCGGGAACTAACACCTCAGTGATATTCATGCTGTCTCTCCTTGTTTGCCTTGTGTCGCGATTGCCAATTCTTGTTTGCTAGAGGATGAGTTATCGATGGCGGCTGGATCATAAATCGCAGGTTGGCCTTCAATGTGGCTAACGAATCGCTCATTCATGCCGATATAGAAAACATGTGGGTTGGTATTCTGCTCTGGTTTAAGCACTTTTATGTCGTCTTGGTTTTCATTGAGCAGGCGGTTAATTTCGCTGTTTGGGTCTTTGAGGTCACCAATGACACGCGCACCACCAACACAGGTTTCTACACAAGCGGGCAGTAAGCCGTCTTCAAGGCGGTGTGCACAGAAGGTACATTTGTCTGCGGTAAGGGTGTCGTTATTAATGAAACGAGCATCGTAAGGACAAGCTTGAATACAGTAAGCACAGGCTACGCAGCGTTCATTGTCGACCATGACAATGCCGTCTTCGCGTTGGAAGGTCGCTTGAACTGGACAAACCTTGATGCAGGGAGCGTTGTCACAGTGATTACAGAGGCGAGGTAACATGAAAGATTTCACGTCTTGTTGAGCCGTCGAACCATCATCAAGGGAGACTTCATACTGTTTTACGGTGGTTCTGAACTGGCCAATTGGTGCTTGGTTTTCAACGCTACAGCCAACAGTGCACGCCTGACAGCCAACGCACTTACGTAAATCAATCGCCATGGCGTAGCGTTTACCTATTTCGCCTTTGCGGTCAGGTTGGTTGTTATTGCGAATGGCTGTGCTTGCGACTGCGGTGTTGATTCCGGCAATGGGAATGAGCGCAGCACCAGCGGAAACCTTGCCGAATTGGCTGAGAAACCGTCTTTTCAATGAGTCCATAGAGGTACCTATAAATGGGTATTCGATCTGTTAGGCTCATTGTCAGTTTTTGACCGTTCACGGGGTATTGTGGATTTCCACATACCCAGATCAAAGTTGATCTAGAACAAATGTGGTTTTACCAATCTAGCTGTTATGCTTTGTTTTAGAGGCTTATTTAAGGCGCTCAAGCATGAGCTAAGCGCGAAACACGCCGCTGAAGTAAAATGAATCGAGAATAAATTGAATAAACAGTCCGTTTGGAGAAAGAGATTTCAGTGACAGTCAGAAACCTAATGACAATCGTTGGCCTTTGTTGGTTGAGCCTAACCGCAGGCGCGTGTTTAGCGGCTCAATCGGAGCAAGAGATTGCAACGACAAGCACTGTTGAGTCTGAGCAAATCATAGAGGTTGGCGTGTTGGCGACTCGAGGTAAGCTTTCCGCACAGCAGCGTTGGCAGCCGACGATGGATTGGCTGTCGGAGCGCATTCCCGGAAAACACTTTGTTCTCAAGCCTTTCAACTTGGAAGAGATGGCCGAAGCGGTAAAAGATGTGACTGTTGATTTTGTTATCACCAACCCCGGTCAGGCGGTTCGATTAGGACGCCAGTATGCGCTTTCTTGGATGGCGACCATGACCAGTCATAACTTTGAAGCTCAAGGCTCAAGTAATACACGCAGCATTGGTTCCGCCTTGGTGGTGAGAAGAATGTCGCCTTATATCTCTCTCGAACAACTCAGCGGTAAGCCGATTGCGGCAGTATCTGAAAATGCTTTTGGTGGTTACCTCACTATGCGTTACCAAGTGATGCAACAAGGGCTTAATCCCAACCACTTTTTCTCTAACACCCAATTTTTAGGTTTCCCGATCGACGCCAGCTTGTATCAATTACGTGAAGGGCACATTGAAGCGGCTGTCGTACCAAGCTGTTTAGTTGAGAACATGATCAGTGAAGGTTTGCTGGTGGCGGGGCAATATCGAATTATCGAGAATCAAGCGCCAGAAGGATTCCGATGCCAAGTGTCTACGCCGTTGTACCCCAACTGGTCGTTCGCCAAAACAGAGCGGGCTTCTTCGGCACTGGCCAAACAGATGAGTCAGGTATTATTTGCGATGCCTAAGAGCAGCGCACCGGCCATTGCAGCGAATGCATCGGGCTGGACTTCACCGACAAGCTTGCTGTCGATCGACAAGCTATATCAACAACTCGACATGCATCCACTGCAACAACCTTGGTGGAAAGAAGCGTTAATCTGGCTCAAGTACAACCAACAGTGGGCATGGGCGTTCTTTATTCTTGTCGTGTCTCTGAATGCTTACCACTTCTGGCTAGAATACAAATTCAGTCGCAGCAAAAAGCAACTAGAAGCGACGCTGTATAAGCTGAAAAGTAAGAGTGAACAGCTAGAGCACTCACAACGAATCGCGGTAGTTGGTGAACTGGGAAGTAGCTTGGCACACGAGATTAATCAGCCTTTGGCAGCTATTCGGAATTATAGCGAAGGCGGTTTACTGCGGATTTCGAAGAACAAACCACTGACTGACATAGAGCCCGTATTTGAGAAGATCCAGTCGCAAGTGGACCGTGCTGATGCGATTATCCAGCGATTAAGAAACATGATCAAAAAACGCTCATCAGATAAATCTCAAACTGATATAGAAGTGCTTCTTACAGATACCATCGAGCTACTGCAATTTCGATTAGAGAAACACAAGATAACCATTGAACGTTATGTCGTGGGTAAACCTATCACGCTACATGTTGACCCTGTCGGATTGCAGCAGGTGGTTGTAAATTTGATCAACAATGCGACGGACGCGTGTAACGCACAACAGCATCGCGAACAAAGCGCTACGTCTGATATTGATAACAAAAACAGCGAACCACCAACAATTAAAGTGATTACCGAGTATCAACCGGATAAAATGATGCTGTCGGTTATCGATAACGGCACGGGCTTAGATTTCACTGAGCAGCAAGTCACTCAAGCCTTTGTGAGTAGCAAAGAAAACGGTTTGGGGTTAGGGCTTGCGATTTGCCAGGACGTGATTGAAGACCACAGCGGTCAAATGACCATTAAGTCACTGATTCCTCATGGCTGTCACGTTGCAGTGACGTTACCTTTTTCTCTTTCAAATGATTCATAAGGAATCTTGTTATGCCTGAACTTCATCAAACGTTGCCGGTTTATGTGGTTGATGACGATGAGTCGATGCGTGACTCGCTGGTGTTCTTATTGGAAGAGCATGATTTCACGGTGTCAGCTTATGAAGATGGTCCAAGCTTTTTAGACTCTGTGGATCTCACAAAGTCGGGCTGTGTAGTGCTAGACAGCAGAATGCCAGAGATGAGAGGGCAACAAGTTCATGAGTTAATGGTGAAAGCGCAGAGTCCGCTGTCGGTTATCTATCTCACAGGGCATGGCGATGTGCCAATGGCGGTGGAAGCTTTGCAAGCAGGTGCGATGAACTTCTTCCAAAAGCCGGTTAAAGGAGGGGAATTGGCCGAGGCAATCAAGCAAGGATTAAAGGCTTCAGAAAAGCACTTACACATGAATGTGTATCGCCAAGCGTACGCGTCGTTAACCGAGCGTGAGATAGACATCCTCAAACAAATTATCGACGGTAAGCGTAACCAGAAAATAGCCGATGAATTGTGCATTGCCATGAGAACAGTGGAAGTACACCGAGCAAGCTTGATGAAGAAATTCTCAGCGAAGACGGTTGCCGAGTTGGCTTACATATACGGTCAATTGACCTAGGTATAGAGCTATTCCTGTAAGAGAGTTGTACGGCAGTTGCACGAAATTGTTGATGGGAAAAACATCAATTTCGTCACCAAGCTTTAGGACTTTCCTGATGAAAGGCAGACTTCATAATTTATCTATATTGAAGCAAGATCACATCGTCTATGGACTGCATACGGATTGAACCTCCTAGGCTTCTTATCGCAATGTAATCCTGAGATACTGAACTAAGTTCATTTTAAGGCGGAACGTGCCAGTAACTGCACTTTTCCCTGTAATTCGAAACATAACATTCACTATGGGTAGAACACACTCTCAACGTCGAGTCTTGTATCTGCCGAGTTAGGTTAAATATTTTATGAGTACAATGGGAATCGCAATTGGTGCGACGGCTCTTTCGTTAATACTTGTCGCCGTGTGGCTGATCTCTTTATCGCTAAGAAAGCAGCGCTTGGAACAAGAACGTAAGGCTCGTGCTGTCGCTTACCGAAAAGCGATTGAAAAAGCGCGCATACAAGAGCAAAAAGAGCGTCACTTCAAAGCCGAAACCGGTCATGTACCGTCGATTCTGTATTTGGCAAAAGAAGCTGAACGTAACAATATAAAGGAAGCTCTGTATTGGTACGACAAAGCAGCGCAACTCGATAATATCAATGGCATGTACGGCATTGTGCGCCTAAGCATGAAGCGTAAAGAAGACCTGATTTTAAGAGAAAAAGCCAACTTTTGGCAGCTTGCGATATCCGCATTGGACAATGACGTGTCTGCGAAATTTGAGATGGGCAAAGCGCTTGTCTTTGGTCGCGGAACCGATAAGAACATCCCTAAGGGTTATACCTATATTGAAGAGTCTGCGGCTGGTGGTAATACTGAAGCGATGCTGTTCATTGGTGACTGGTGTCTAGATAAAGAAAACCCAGACTACTCTGCCGAAAGCTCTGTCGAGTGGTACCAAAAGGCCGCGGAAAAGAATAGCTTAGACGGCAAGATCAAACTTGGTATGAGTTATTTGAACGGTGTGGGTGTTGAGCCTAACCATGGCGAGGCTGTTTACTGGTTTGAGACGGCCGCAGAAAAGAACAGTGCAGAAGCGATGTTTAGAGCAGGTGAAGCTTGGATTGACCATGGTGAACACGGTAATGCCATTGCTTATATCTGGCTATTTCTATCGGCTCATTTTGGTTACTCAGAAGCCAAGCACTTGAGGGATAAAGTCGGCGGGGAACTTGGTGTGGATGCTGTCGTAGGCTTACAGGCTCTGACTAAACCGATAATGACTAAGCTGACACAAGAAGCAATCACTAAGCACTCAATCATTAAGGCGCTCAACAAGCTCTACAAACGCAATGTCCCTGTCCCTAAGAAGGTTAAAGAAGCGTCCGATGAAGAAGGTGAGGAGTTAAATGTCGATGGTAGTCATTTAGAGACCAAAGCGTCGAGTGAGCAAGGTTCTAACGTCGATTACAGCCAGCAGGCGACGCCAAGCGGTGCTGCGAATCAAGGGTCACCCAGCGATCAAGCAACGCATAACAAAGAAGCAAGCCCTAACTCTCTAGACTTCAGTCAGGCAGCAGTGGATCCAAGCTGGAAAAGCAACCACTAAAACGTGTTGGTTAGCTTTGATGAGTTAGACAAGAATGACTGAAGCTGTGAAGCTATAAATCTATATAGCTTCTAACCGTAATCTAGAAAACCAAGACAACAAAAAAGGGAAGCGAATGCTTCCCTTTTTATTTGTGTGCTATTTGCTTTTAGAGCTTAAGCCTAATACCAAGAGCTGTTAAGCTTTGTTTTGCTCAGCTTTACATACAGCCGCAGTGAACACGACGTCAGTTGAGCTGTTAAGCGCTGTTTCAGCAGAATCTTGAATCACACCAATGATGAAACCAACCGCTACAACCTGCATCGCTACATCGTTTGAGATACCGAATAGGCCACAAGCTAGAGGAATCAGTAGCAGTGAACCACCGGCAACGCCTGATGCGCCACATGCTGAAATTGCAGCAACAAGGCTTAGTAGAATCGCAGTGAAGATATCAATCTCAATACCCATTGTGTGTACAGCTGCAAGCGTTAACACAGTAATGGTGATTGCAGCACCTGCCATGTTGATGGTTGCGCCTAGAGGGATTGATACAGAGTAAGTATCTTCATCTAGCTCTAGCTTCTTACAAAGGTTCATGTTCACTGGGATGTTTGCAGCGCTTGAACGAGTGAAGAATGCCGTTACACCAGACTCACGAATACATTGCAGTACAAGTGGGTATGGGTTCTGTTTTGTCTTTACAAAGACAAGCAGTGGGTTAACGACAAGAGCAATGATCAGCATTGAGCTTAGTAGAACCGCTAGTAGTTGACCGTAGCTTGCTAGTGCATCGAAGCCCGTTGTTGCGAATGTAGTCGAAACAAGGCCGAAGATACCGAATGGCGCAAGACGAATAATGAAGCGAACAATGTGTGAAACACTGTGGCTAAGGTCTTCGAAAACCGCTTTGGTTGTTGCAGATGCGTGGTGCAGTGCAAGACCAAGACCGATAGCCCAAGCAAGAATACCGATGTAGTTAGCGTTCATTAGTGCGCTAACTGGGTTATCTACAAGCTTGAATAAAAGCGTATGAAGAACTTCTGCAATACCTTGAGGAGGGTTAGCACCTTCAGCGCCAGCAACCAGTGTCAAAGTGGTTGGGAACATGAAGCTCAGTACTACAGCAGTTAGTGCTGCAGAGAACGTACCAATCAGGTAAAGCACAATGATTGGACGCATATGAGTATGCTGACCTTTCTTTTGGTTTGCGATAGAAGCTGCAACAAGAATGAATACTAAAATTGGGGCAACAGCTTTCAGAGCACCAACAAACAGACTACCTAATAGGCCTGCATCTTGAGCTGCTGAAGGAGAAACCATGGCGAGAACGACACCGAAAACAATACCAGCAAGGATCTGTAGAACGAGATTTCCACGAGCGATGCGGGCGAGCATGTTGTGATTTTGCATAAAATACCTGCAATTGTTAATTTATTATAGTGATGTATTTTTTATAAAGTTGTACCAAATCCAACTATACACTAGTGGAATGGGCGGTCATATTAGCGGGATCTAAGAGGGTGTCTAGGAATAGTTTACTTTTAGGGTGATTGTTTGCGCTGCGTGGTGTTTTTAGAGCTAAATGTTAAATTTTTGTGCTCTTGTTGAGATATAAATCTGCATGATAATACTCATTCGGGTCAATGTTCTGGTTCTGGTGCCGTCAGAGTCGATTAGCAAGATCATTGTGTGCAGAAATGATCCCATTGGGTTCCTGTTGATATAAAGAAGACCTGTTAATACAAAGAAGCCCCAGCCCAATGCATTAAAGAGCTCAGGAATTAATGAGCTAATACGCGATAGGGACATGGGGCTTATTTACGTGTTGTAAACCTAATCCAATAATCGGCTATTTAGACGATTTCTTAATATTACGGCTCTCTGACTGCACGGTTTTGTACATTTTGGAAAGCTGCTTATTGTTAGCGCGTTGCTCTGCAAGAGAAGCGCCGTTTCTTGCTTGCTCTCTCAGTAGCTTTTGATAGTTAGTAAATCGTCTTTCAGACAGTTCGACACTCTCAATGGCAGCCCTTATCTTGCATCCCGGCTCTGATTCATGATGACAATCAGAGAAGCGGCAGTGCATTGCTAACTCTTCGACGTCTGAAAAAGTTTCACTCACGCCTTCAGCGCAGTCTGCAAGTTGTAGCTCTCGCATTCCTGGAGTGTCGAGAAGCAAGCCACCTGATGCGAGCAAGTGGAGTGATCGTGATGTAGTTGTATGACGACCTTTACTGTCGTCTTCACGAATACCACCAGTTGCCTGCGATGCTTCACCTAGCAATGAGTTAACCAAAGTCGACTTACCCACACCAGAAGAGCCCATTAGCGCGACGGTCTTGCCGATTTTACACCAAGGTGAAAGTACTTGGGTTGAGTCTTGATCTAGGCTGTTGACCGCTTCGATCATCAGCATCGGGTCTAAGCTTTGTACCTGTTGTACTTTGTCTTCGTAGTCGTCACACAAGTCTTTCTTCGTCAGGACGATAACCGCTTCAACTTGTGCTTCATTTGCGAGTGCCAGGTAGCGTTCAATGCGACTCAGATTAAAGTCGTTGTTCAATGAAACCACGATAAACACTGTGTCGATATTGGCTGAAATATATTGTTCAGCCACACGACTGCCCGCAGCTTTTCGGCTAAAGAGCGATTGGCGTTCTAGTAAGCGATCGAATTGCAGTTCAGAGTTCAATATTACCCAGTCGCCAACGGTCATTGCCGGTTGGTTTTGGTGGATGGGTAGAACAATTTCACCTTGCTCTGACGCTAATGTATAGCCATTGCGGTGATGTGCGACGATACGAGCAATGACGGAGTGATCATAGTCTTCGAGTGTCAGTTGTTGTTGGAATACAGGTTGCCATCCAAGTTGTTGAAGTGACATTGGATGAGAAAATGCGTTTTGTGAATTCATGTCTATTTACCCAGACGTGCGAGCTTTCTTTTCTTGTGAGAGCATTAAAGTCTTATCAGTGCATTAAAGTCTTATGAGAGCATTAACGTCTTGTAAGATCTCAGGTTGTCGATGAGATCGAAAAGCGTTGGTCAGTTCAAAAAGCGTCGAGACGTCAAAAATGTTTGAGCTTGGGTCGAATTCAAAATCGATAGGACCCCGGATTTGAGTCATGCTTTACAGGCATGCAGATATTGATCACTTACGATCAACAGTAAACCGGGTAAAAGTGTGCGGTAGCCAGCTGATGGTTTAATGTTGGTAGTTCGAGATTAAAGTTTGATTAACCAAACAAATTAACGCGTTACTTTTACTGCCAGTTTTAGTGTTTTCATTACAATCATCTTCTATTCTCCTTGGTTTATTAATGTGTTCAGGCTTTGAATAAAAAGCGCGCTCAGTTTAACAAAAAGCCACGATGGCGAGAAGTCATCGTGGCTTAAATTATTTTATCAATTGTGAATACGATTAATGATGGTCGTGGTTCATCTTTTTCATGCCGCTCATCACTTTCTTCACTGGTGCGTCGAAGGTTTGCGTTTCACCGTTAGCGAAAGTCAGAGTCATCTCGATTTGCTCACCTTCTTTTAGGCTACTTTTTAGGTCGAACAACATGATGTGTAGGCTACCAGGTTTAAGTACCGCTTCACCGTTTGCAGGGATGGTGATCTCTTGAACTTGGCGCATTTTCATAACATCGCCATCCATGATTACATCATGAAGTTCTACTTTACCTGCTGCAGGTGTTGTTGCAGAAACAATAGCGCGATCTTTATCGCTGTGGTTCATCAGAGTCGTGAACACCGCGCTGTTCACTGCTGAAGGCGGGGTTGCACGAGCGTACGCGTCATGAACCATAATATCGCTACTAGCCTGAGCAAAAGGGGTGAGCAATAAGCCTGCTAGAGCAAGTGCTTTTAACTTCATGTTGTTGTCCTTAATTTTTATGTTTTTGGTCTGGGACCTGACTTTTTTTGAACTTTATTGAGTAAGTTCTTTGTTTTTACGTTTTACTGCGTCAGCTTGTTGATAGCCTCAACAATTGGCGCTGGCGTCAACGTGTGCGGTACTTTGGTAATCAAGGTACCGTCGGGCTTTAAAAAATAAAAATATGAGCTGTGGTCTAGGGTGTATTCCAACTCTGAACCTTCCAGCTTGGTCTTTCTGAAAATAACACCGTAGTTGTGTGCAAGCGTGGTTGTCACATCCAATGGACCACTTAGTCCTTCCATCATCGGGTGGAAGTATTGCGCGTATTCATACGAGGCTTCTGCTGCATCACGCTCAGGGTCAAGAGATACAAACATTGGGCGAATCTTGGCTTTTGCTTCATCAGAAACTTGGTTAAGTGCTCCGGCCAACATAGCCAAAGAAGTGGGGCACACATCTGGGCAGCGTGTGAAACCGAAGTAAACGATACGAATTCTGTCATCGGTTTGGTCAAAGATTTCCGTTGGTTGGTTGTCTTTGCCGAAAAGAGTCGTTGCGGAGAACTCTTGTTTTGCAGCGTGTTGTTCTTGAACTTCGTTTTGCCCATCAAGATAGCTTTTGACACCAAAGCCAAGTACAAAAGCGACAACCAATGCTAACGACCAATTTCTACTCATCTTGCCATCCTTATTGCAGGTTTTACGGTTTCAACACCATCGGTGAGCTCACCAAGCCAAGTCATGTGATCCATGGTACACACGGGTAAAATGACATCACCTTCATAGATGTTGTTACCAGTATTTTTTAATTGGAAACGTGCTGAGCCCATTTCCATCTCTAAACCGGTCAGCGATAGCATCAAGGTTTCAGAGGCCGCGCCTTCCCACACCACTTTGATTTTTGTTGGGACTAGAGGTTGAGCTGTTTCATGCTCAAGGGTCATAGCAACGCTGTCTTGCTCACACCATGTTGTTGAAAGCATGCAGTAGTCATCTAAGTTGACGTCAGGAGAGTGGCTCTCTACTACCGATTTAAATTGCTCGACTGCCTGTGGTCCATAAAAGCCAGCGACCAGCGCAATACCGAGCGCAGCAACCTTTAATGCTGGGTGCATGTCGTGTTCTCATTTGATTTTATAAGAACGGCGATGGTATCACACCACTCAATACGTGCTTGTATCAAAAAGTAATTTTGTGCGTATGGTAGAACTAAAAAAGCGAAGCCATTGGCTTCGCTTTTGTCTGTTTAATAGATATGTGAGCTTAGTATTTCTAAGTTCTATCCATTCTGAACATGTTCCAGAAATACGTTGAATGATTAGTCAGCGTTACGTTCTGCGAACTTCTCTAGTCCTAAAACTAAGGCTATCGCAGCAAACATCATCACAATCGCTATGACCAACTGAGAAGGCTGAGAGGTTACCGCTTCAAAATCAAACGGTGATAGGTTTTCTTGAATCAGAGGAACTTGTTCACCTTTTGAGTTTGTGCGCCAGCTGATGGTCTCTTTCCAAGGCCAGATCTTAGGCAGCGTACCGATCATCAAACCGGTTAAGAATACCAATGTGAAGTCGCGGAATGAACGCAATAGCCAAGACAGTACATGTGAGAAAGTCAGCAGTCCGATCACACAGCCCGCAAGGAATAGCGCAAGTACATCGACTTGAAATGATTTAACGGCGCCAAGCACGGGGCCATACATGCCAATCAGGAGCAGAATAAAGCTGCCTGAAATACCGGGTAAAATCATCGCGCAGATAGCAATCGCACCCGCAATCAATACGTTGATGCTGGTTGGCTCCATTTGCAGCGGCTTAAGCACGGTAATGCTATAAGCGAAAGCAACGCCAAGCAGCAAAAACACGAAGCGAATCATATCGCGTTTCTCTACTTGCTTAAGAATATGGAAAACCGACACCAAGATCAGGCCGAAGAAGAAAGACCACAGTGGAACAGGGTGGGTGACTAATAACCAAGAAATCAATTTTGCGAATGTCGCAATGCTCGTGAATACGCCCGCGAACAGTGAAATTAGGAAGAAACCATTGATGTGATTAAACGCGGCTTTGAAGCCTTCGAGTTTCCATAAGCCAAGTACGCTAGGGTTAATTCTGCGAATGCTTTCTAGCAGCGTATCGTAGATACCAGTGATGAATGCGATGGTTCCGCCCGACACGCCAGGTACAACGTCTGCTGCGCCCATTGCCATGCCTTTGAAAAAAGTACTTAAGTAGTTCATTGCTTCATAGAGTTGAGGATGATTTTGTGCAGTATACAAACTTTAGTGTAAAAAAAGTATGAATATGCTTTTGGGGAAGGGCTTTTATTACTCTATTAATTGTAAGGCAATAAGTTGAAGTGAATATTTGCCTAACATTTAGATAACAACCACTTAGTGATTTGTCATTAAGAGCAGAGATGAAACTGATCTCTTATCGATATTGCATCTTGGTTGCATTATGCAAATGCACTTTGCAATTCGCATGACAAATTCATGGTTTTTATGCGATGCAGGGCTTATAAAACGTCGAATAAAAGTTGGCACGCTAACTGCATTATATACATTGACCCTTGTTAAGCCGAGGGTCACCTAGCCAACTGACGTTGTTAGTGAACTTATGATTTGTTCACAAATATATAGAGCCAATCGCGATTATTGCGGTTGGCTATTTTTTTGCTTGTCATTTGGTGATTGTCTTTTTTCATTTCCCGTTCCTACACTTTTAGGCTCTAAACTTCAGATGAAAAAAAGCCAGCCACCATAGGTGACTAGCTTAAACTTTTCTCGAATCTCGAATCTC
>NZ_JBFRTR010000079.1:0-40649 GCF_041474215.1 Vibrio sp. 10N.222.52.C12 | reverse complement strand
GAATCTCGAATCTCGAATCCGTTTTAGTACCCCATCAACTGCAGCAAGTTCTCCGCTGTGCTGATTGCTTCTTTACGGTTAGCAATGTTGAGCTTTTGGTAAAGGTTACGGATGTGAGTCTTGATTGTGGTACCCGCTACATCGAGTTCTTGAGCGATCTGCTCATTACTGAATCCTGAGTAGATCAGACCAAGTACTTGCCATTCACGCTGGGTGAGTGGGCTAGTACGCACAAGCTCAGGAATGTTCGGGTGATTAACCAAGTTCTCAACAAAGTCTTCATCGAAGTGAACCGAGCGGCTGCGTTGGGTCGCGGAAATATCTTTCATGATTTGTTGTGCGCGGTGACGTTCTAAATCACCTAAGCCTGGCTTGTTGCTCAACTTATCCAAGATATGCCCGATAGTCCCACCGTCTACCAAGAAGTTACCGACCATACCGGTTTGGTTAGTCATATGAAGCGCTTCTTCGAGTAGTATTCGTGCGCTGTCTTCATCGTTAATTTGTGTACGTAACACGGCTTCAACGATCAAGTTGCGGTTGGTGTCTGTAATCAGGTGCGAACGCTGGGCTTCACTCTTAAGGAAAGTCAGCGCTTCTTCTGCGTCTTCATACTGCTCAAGGATGATGTGAGCACGAACGATGTTTCGCCACTGAAGTTGGCAGAAGTGGTTACTTGCCGATTCAGGTCGAACAGCCACACTCAGCCAATCACGGATAGCTTCTTTATCGCCTTTTACTTGCCAGAACAGAATCAAAGAAAGAGAAGCATTTGCCGTCCAATCTACGTGGTAAGTCGATTGACGCAATAGGTGCTGAATCTGGTCGATAAATTTCGACGCTTTATCAATCTCACCACGGCTCAATGAAATACGAGCCAACATAGAATAGCTGTGCAGGTGTTTACTCGGAGAGTGGTGACCAAGGATATCTAAGCCTTTGTAGCAACACTCTTCCGCTTCATCTAGTCGGTTCCAACACCAGAAGATCTGAGCGCGAACACGCAGCAAGAATTCGTGCAGAGGTACGTATTGCAGCTGATGTTCTTCAATCAATTTGAATGCACTGTCTTGTAGCTCAAATGCAGCTTGAACATAACCTTGAGCAATCAAGATTTCGCTTTGTTGCAGAATCGCCCACAGGGCCTGATGGTAAACCTGATACTGACGTGCCAGTTTTTCTGTTTGTTGCATCATCGGTAGCGCACGGCTTAGGTTACCCATTACGTGATTCACTTCGCCTACAACCGAGGTTGCGACAATGCGGCTACGATAAACGGTGGTGTTCAACTGACTCAACGAAAGCTCAGCCAATTCCAATGCTTTCTCAGGCTCATTGCTGTTGATGGCAACTTGTGCGCGTAAGGCGTTGTATTGGCCTTGCTGCTGAGTATCGAGTTCAATGTTTCGAGCTTGATATTGAGTCTCAGCCTCTTCCAACAAAGTACCCACTTGGTCATAACGGTGCTGACTTTGTGCAAGCCAAGCACGCAACATCGAAAGCTTTGGCTCACTGTAAAGTTGGTCGGTAGTCAGTTGCTTGATCGCCATCTCTAGTGACGACAGCTCACCTTGGTTGAACATCGGCCAACCGTGCTCAGTAAGGATTTGAATGATCAGTTCTGGATCTTCAGCGCGCTGTGCGTGACGTAGTGCTTGGTGCGGTGTGTTTTGCTTGATCCACGCTTTTGCAGCACTTCGATGCAGTTCTGCTTCTTGCTGAGGAATTCGAGCTTGGCGCTCATGTGCGAGGAATTCACCAAATAGATTGTGGAATCGGTACCAGTTTTTCTCGCCTTCAAGCGGGTAGATGAATAAGCCAAATCGGTTGAGTGATTCGATCATACCCAGTGCGTCTTCACGCTGTGTAAGCGCGCAGACTAATTCGTCATTGAAATGATCAAGTACTGAACACTGCATTAAGAACTGTCGGGTTTCTTTATCCAGTAGATCGAATACTTCTTCAACCAAGTAATCCCAAAGGTGGGCATGGTTAAAGTGAGAGAATGACTCTGCGGACTGTGCAAGAGTGCGTTTTTGGTGTTGTGCTTGTAGCGCGATAAGTTGTAGTGCAGAAGGCCAACCTTCTACATAACTACAAATGCTATCTGCCGTGGTGTCATCAATGCCGTCGGCTACGCGTTGGTTGAAAAAGCGTGTGGTTTCTTCGGTATCAAACGCCAACGAGTCATTACCTAATTCGATCATTAAGTCACGAACGCGCAGGTTTGCTGTACCAAGTGGTGGCGTACCACGACTGGTGACAACCAACGTTAGGTTATCGGGCATGTGTTTGAGGAAGAAGCGCATGGCTTCGTGGATGTCGTCATTGTTGACCAAGTGATAGTCATCCAACACCAGAAAGCACTCGTGATGGAATTCCGACATCTCGGCAAATACTTCACTTAATAAAGAATGCAGCGATGAAAACTGTCGCTTTTCTGCCAGTTTTTGGGCATTCGGACAGGCATTTTGAGTCGCTTTATTAAGTGATTGAAGTAGGTAGTTGATAAAGCGGAAGGCATCATTGTCGCTATCATCAATGCTGTACCAACCCACATTAGGTTTATCTACCAACCATTGTGCAGCCATGGTGGTTTTGCCGTAGCCCGCTGGAGAGCGGAACAACACAAGCTTATAGCAATCTGCATTGTGAAGCAGATCGAGAACCCTAGGTCGTAGGATTGCATTATGTAAGCGGCCGGGACGAGTCAGTTTCGAAGGGATCCACATATCGAAGTTTTACACCTATTCCGTGGCTATGTTCTGGAATATCCCAATCTATCGTTGAGTGCACTCCAATGACATGAGCCTAATTACTTAAGTCTTTACTCATATTACGTGAAGCCAAACGTTACCGACTACGATCCTCCTCAGAAACCTTGCACTCCTGCATGTTTTTGGGTGTCTACGCCCTTTATTTGAGACTTTGCTCACATAGCGGGTTGATTTGTGAATGTGACTTCCTTCATTCCAACACGTGAATCTATGCAAAAGATGAGAGTTGGAAATTATTTTCGTGATCTGAGTATCAGATTTGACAATGACTTTAATCTGGTTAAATAAAAGTCACATCAATTGAAGTTAAGTTATCGAACGGGAGCTTGTGATCTTAGTCACTCCAAGTTTTTGTTCTCAGTCAGAACATGAGAGTCAGATCACTAACCCTAAGTCGGTACGCCCCCTACGCCCTCCCATCTACTCCTAGTCAGTTGCATTAGCGGGAGGATGTTTAGTTTATGGTGACCATGCACGATATGTCACAGATGAATTAGAACTATTAAAAGCGAGATTTCTGAAATGAAACCAACTCAGCAAAAAACTTTCGATAAAGTGTCATTCCAAGAGAGTGTTAAGAAACATTTATCTGCAACCTACGCAACAACCGTTGAAACAGCAGACAGCCGTTCATGGTATCTAGCAATGGGTCGTGCTCTTGCAGAGCTAACGACTTTTGACCTGCTAGAAACTGAAAATGATGAAAAAATTAAGAACGCTAAGAGCGTTAACTACCTATCACTAGAGTTTTTGATTGGCCGTCTAACAGGTAACAACCTGATCAGCATGGGTCTATACGAACAGATCACTCATGCAATGGAAGAGCTAGGTCAAAACCTAACTGACCTTCTAGAAGAAGAACGCGATCCATCACTAGGTAATGGTGGTCTTGGTCGTCTAGCTGCTTGTTTCATGGATTCTTGTGCCGCTCAAGAATACCCAACAGTAGGCTACGGTCTTCACTACGAATACGGTTTATTCAAGCAGTCTTTCCAAGACGGTCGCCAACAAGAAGCACCTGACGCATGGCGCGGTGTTGAAGGTTACCCATGGGAAGTGGCTCGTCCAGAACTAGCACAACACATTGGTTTTTACGGTCATGTAGAAGTTGAATTCATCGACGGTAAAGAAGTACGTACTTGGGTTCCAGGTATGGAAGTGAAAGCAATGCCTTGGGATCTACCTATCGTAGGTTACGAGTCAAACACGGTTTACCCATTGCGTCTTTGGGAATGTCAGGCAATTGCACCATTCTCACTAGCAAGCTTTAACAACGGTGACTACTTCGAAGCGCAACACTCGCTAATCGATGCAGGTAACATCACTAAAGTACTTTATCCGAACGACAACCACGAGAAAGGCAAGACTCTGCGCCTAATGCAGCAGTACTTCCACTCAGCAGCGTCTGTTCGCGATATTCTACGTCGTCACGAAGCAGCAGGTTTCTCTCTAGAAGATCTGCCTAAGCAAGAAACGATTCAGCTTAACGATACTCACCCAACGATCGCGATTCCTGAGCTAATGCGCATCTTGATTGACGAGAAAGGTCTATCTTGGGATCAAGCATGGGAAATCAGTGCTCACACGTTCGCTTACACGAACCACACACTACTTCCAGAAGCGCTAGAGACTTGGTCTGAATCTTTAATCAATCGTCTTCTTCCACGTCACATGGAAATCATCTTTGAAATCAACCACCGCTTCATGCAAGAAGTTCGCAAGATGTGGCCTGGTGATGGTGAGAAGCAAGCGAAGCTTTCTATCATCCAAGAAGGTTTCCACCGTATGGTTCGCATGGCAAACCTATGTGTGATTGGTTCTTACAAAGTAAACGGTGTAGCTGCGCTTCACTCTCAACTGGTTAAGAAAGACTTGTTCCCTGAATTCAACGAAATCTTCCCAGGTAAACTGACTAACGTAACGAACGGCATCACGCCACGTCGTTGGTTGAAGTTCTGTAACCCAGGTCTATCTGCGCTAATCACGGGTAAGATCGGCACTGAATGGCCAGCAAAACTTGAGCAGCTAGAAGGCATCGCTAAGTTTGCAACAGACGCGAAATTCCAAAAAGAATTCATGGCTGTTAAGAAAGAAAACAAACAGCGCCTAGCTGATTGGGTTCAAGAGAACATGGGTATCGAGCTAGATACTAACGCTATCTTTGACGTTCAAATCAAACGTCTTCACGAATACAAGCGTCAGCACCTAGATTTGCTACACATTCTATCTCTGTACCACCGTATTCTTAACGAACCTGGTTTCGAGTGTGAGCCACGCGTATGTTTCTTCGCAGCGAAAGCAGCACCGGGTTACCACCTAGCGAAAGAGATCATCTTCGCGGTTAACAAGATTGCAGAGAAGATCAACAACGACCCTCGCATCGGTAACAAACTGAAAGTGGTATTCATTCCTGACTACCGTGTAAGCATGGCTGAAATCATCATCCCTGCAGCAGACGTTTCTCAGCAAATCTCACTAGCGGGTAAAGAAGCATCTGGTACGGGCAACATGAAGATGGCTCTAAACGGCGCGCTAACTATCGGTACGATGGATGGTGCAAACGTTGAGATTCGTGAAGAAGTGGGTGATGAAAACATCTACATCTTCGGCCTAGACGTTGATGGTGTTCAAGCTCTGAAAGCTCAAGGCTACAACCCATACGACTACTACAATGCAGACCCACTACTGAAAGCATCTCTAGACCTACTGACTGGCGATGAGTTCACTCCAGGTCAACCAGGCCTTCTACGTGCAACGTTTGATAGCCTGCTAGACGGTGGTGACCCTTACCTATGTCTTGCTGACTTCGCATCTTACGTGAAAGCGCACGAAGACATGGGCACGCAATACAAAGACCAAGCAGGTTGGGCTAAGAAAGCAATTCTTAACACAGCATTGGTTGGTAAGTTCACATCAGACCGCTCTATCCGCGACTACGTGAACAACATCTGGAAACTTGAAGCGGTTAACCGTTAATACTTCCAAAGTAGCCAAGGCAGTTTCTGCCTTGGCTCAATTAGCTTGTGAGCAAACGAAAGGCTTAAAGGTTTCGTTTATAAACAAGCTGCTTACAAACCGATTGTCACAAGCTAATTGATTAGTAAAAATTAAATTAACAACCCTACAAAATAGAAAGCGTCAGAACGTTTTCGGAGAGAGCGATGAAAGAACAGACCGTATTAAAACAAGTCGCAGAAATGGCAAACATTGCCGACAGTTACGTTAGTGCGTGGGGCGATGAAGCACAAGTATCAGACGAGACGATCACGTCTCTATTGGCTTCGTTGGGCTACGATACAAGCAGCGATGATGCACTGCTTAAGTCAGCAGAAAGAAAACACAAAAAAGATGTACTAGACCCAGTTCTTGTCTTGCGTGACGGTGAGCCAGTAGAAGTGGCGCTTAATCTAGGTGTAAGTGCTCGTGAAAGTGAGTTCAGCTGGCGCTTAGAAACCGAGCAAGGAGAGGTACTTGAAGGCTATCTTCAATCTCAAGTCATTCGTGACGAGCGTGCCGAGGGTGGCCCTTTAGTGTTTGCATTGCCAAGTGATTTGGCATGGGGTTATCACAAGCTCATTGTGAGCCGTAAGCGCCGTAAGAAGCCTTACGAGATGACACTGATTATTACGCCAAAAGCGTGTTTCAAGCAGTCACCAATCGAGCAAGGCAAAAAGCTTTGGGGACCCAGTGTTCAACTTTATACCCTAAGAACTCAGCATAACTGGGGTATTGGTGATTTCGGAGACCTAAAACAGCTTGTTGCGGATATCGCTTCTCGTGGTGGTGACTTCGTTGGTCTAAACCCAATTCACTCATTGTTCCCTGCGAACCCTGAAGGTGCGAGCCCATATAGCCCATCTTCTCGTCGCTGGTTGAACATCTTATACATTGATGTGAGTTCAGTTCCTGAATTTGCACTAAGTGCAGAAGCACAACAAACAGTCGGCAGCGCAGAGTTCCAACAGCGTCTACAAAAAGCGCGTGAAGCACACTGGGTAAACTACACCGAAGTGTCTGAGCTTAAGATGAGCATCTTGCCTCTGCTATTCGCAGAATTTAAGACTCGTCATCTAGACAAAAACAGCGACCGTGCACAAGCGTTCTTAGCCTTCGTAGAAGAGGGTGGCGATAGCCTGATGCATCAAGCGGCGTTTGATGCTCTACATGGTGAACTGCATGAAGAAGATTCTGGCATGTGGGGATGGCCGGTATTCCCTGAGAAGTACCGTACATTCGACAGCCCAGCGACACAGAAATACATCAAAGAGAACTTAGAAAACGTTCATCTGTACATGTACCTGCAATGGCTAGCAGATTGCCAGATCAACGATGCACAGTCTCTTGCAGAAGAGAAGGGCATGGCTGTTGGCCTGTACCGTGACTTAGCGGTAGGTGTTGCAGATTCAGGCAGCGAGACTTGGGCTGACGAAGGCAACCTAGTGATGGATGCGAGCATTGGTGCTCCACCTGATATTCTTGGTCCTTTGGGTCAGAACTGGGGTCTACCTCCGCTAAACCCAGAAGTGCTTCGAGAAACAAGCTACGACGCTTATATCAAGCTACTTCGTGCAAACATGAAGCATTGTGGTGCACTGCGTATTGACCACGTTTTAGGTCTACTGCGCTTGTGGTGGATTCCAAAGGGTGAGAACGCAACTAAGGGCGCGTACATCTACTACCCAGTACAAGATATGCTGTCTATTCTGGCGCTTGAATCTCACCGTTACCAATGTAGCGTTATCGGTGAAGATTTAGGAACGGTACCGGATGAGATTGTCGACATCCTTGCAGATGCTGGCGTGCACTCTTACAAAGTGTTCTTCTTCGAAACATCAGAAGATGACGGTGGTTTCATCTCACCAAAACACTACGCATCACAATCGATGGCGGCACTGTGTACTCACGATATGCCAACGCTTCGTGGGTTCTGGCACTGTGATGACCTGAAAATGGGCCAAGAGATTGGCTTATACCCAGATGCAGAACAATTAGAAACCTTGTTCGATGACCGCCTAGAGTGCAAGCAAGGTATCTTAGATTCAGTAGCATGGCATGGTTTCCTACCAGAAGGTGTGGGCCGCGATGCGAGCCAAGTACCGATGGACTCTTACCTTGCTGAGGCACTTCAACTGCACGTAGCGGCTGGTGGTTCAACACTACTGAGCGTTCAGCTAGAAGATTGGCTAGAGATGGACAAGCCAGTAAACATTCCTGGCACGGTTGATGAATACCCTAACTGGCGTCGTAAACTATCAATGAACTTGGACGAAATATTTGCTCACGAAGGCGTTAATCGTATCGCTTCTAAGCTGACTGACGTTCGAGAAAAAGCCGCTAAGTAATGACGTGAGTGACTTGAAATTAGGTGGTTTTTTGCTTACGCCGTACGAAACTACAACCTCGGTCACTCAATAATGAATGCTCATCTGGTAGAATAAACCGTCGTTATATTGCCCGCACTAATAGCGGGCATTTTTGTATTATGTTTTTTGGATGTTTGGTTAGGGAGAAACGTTTTGGAACTAAGTTCGATTTCAAAGCAAAAACAAATATATACCCAACTATCACAGGCTTGTTTCACAGACCCATTCGCGTTTTTAGGGCCATACCTACCTTCTGAGCAAGGTGCATTACGTGTGTGGATTCCTGGGGCAGATAAAGTCGAGTTGATTGTTGGAAAGGAACCTCGTATTGAGTTAGCGCGAGAGGGTGAAAGTGGTTTCATTCTTAAGCAAGAGAGAGACTTACGTTTTACTCACTATAAGCTTGCGGTTGATTGGGCTGGCGTAGAACAGATCATCGATGATCCTTACCAGTACCACGATCTGTACGCGAGTTATGAAGATCTTCATACACCTAAAGATATGTATCATCACATGGGGGCTCAGTTTATTACGCTAGAGCGTGATGGAAAGACGATTTCAGGTACGCGTTTCTTGGTGTACGCACCGCATGCAACTGCGGTAAGCTTGGTGGGTAACTTCAACGCTTGGGATGGTCGCCGCCACCCAATGCAACGCCTAGATTACGGTATGTGGGGCTTATTCATTCCTGAACTGGAAGAAGGCGCTCAATACAAGTTTGAATTAAAAGGACCAAATGGCGAAGGCTTACCACACAAAGCTGACCCATGGGGTTTCTACTCTGAGCAATACCCATCGTTCTCATCTGTAACTTACGATCACGCTCGTTACCAGTGGCAAGATACTCAATGGCAAAATCGCCCGGTAACGCAAAAGCGCAAAGAAGCGCTTTCGTTCTATGAATTGCATGCAGGTTCTTGGAAGCGTAACGCTGAAGGTGAATTCTTAAATTATCGCGAGCTTGCGGCAGAGCTGATCCCATACCTAACGGATCTTGGCTACACGCACGTTGAACTAATGCCAGTTTCAGAACATCCATTCTACGGTTCTTGGGGCTATCAGCCTGTAGGTCTATTTGCACCGACTAGCCGTTTTGGCTCTCCAGATGATTTCAAATACTTCGTCGATCAATGTCACCAAGCGGGTCTTGGCGTTGTTCTGGACTGGGTTCCTGCTCACTTCCCAAGTGATGATCACGGCCTAGCAAACTTCGATGGTACGCCATTATTCCATGATCCAGATCCACGTCGTGGTTGGCATCAAGATTGGAACTCGTACATTTACGATTTAGGCAAAGAGCATGTTCGTCGTTTCTTAGTTTCTAATGCACTGTACTGGTTCGAGCAATTCCACATTGATGGCATCCGTGTTGATGCGGTTGCTTCGATGTTGTACCTCGACTATTCGCGTAGCCATGACCAATGGATCCCGAATGCGGATGGCGGCAACGAAAACTACGACGCTATCGCAACCCTTAAGTGGATGAACGAAGAAGTGTATAAACACTTTCCGAATGCGATGACGATTGCTGAAGAATCAACGGCTTTCCCTGGTGTTTCAGCACCGACTTTTATGGGCGGCTTAGGTTTTGGCTTTAAGTGGAACATGGGTTGGATGCACGACAGCTTGTCTTACATTCAAGAAGACCCAATCAACCGTAAATATCACCACGATACGATTACCTTCCCACTGGTTTACGCACACAGTGAGAATTATGTATTGTCTCTGTCTCACGATGAGGTGGTTTACGGTAAAGGTTCTATCCACAACAAGATGCCTGGTGATGAATGGCAGCAAACGGCAAACCTACGTGCTTATATGGGTTACATGTATGCGCAACCAGGTAAGAAGCTGAACTTCATGGGTGCAGAATTTGGTCAGACGGCTGAATGGAACCATGACGACCAGCTGCAATGGTTTTTGCTGGATTACGAGCGTCATCAAGGTGTTCAGCGTTTAACGAAAGACCTGAACAATCTGTACCGCTCTGAAGCTGCAATGCACGATCTTGATTTTGATCCGAAAGGCTTTGAATGGCGTCTACAGGACTCTGCTGAAGCGAGCATTCTTGCGCACGAGCGCATCAGTGAATCTGGTGAGCGAGTATTGATAGTGTCTAACTTTACGCCAGTGCCTCACGAGCATTTCCGCTTAGGTGTTCCTGCAAAAGGTGAATACGCATTGTTGTTGAATACAGACTCTGTCGACTATGCAGGCAGCGGTTTTGAAGTGAAGCAGACTGCTGAGATTGAATCTGTAGAAAGCGAAGGGCTAGACACATCGATTGAGCTGCGTTTGCCGCCGTTATCGACCGTTTTTTACAAGCTAAATTAGGTCTATAAGTTGAGCAGGTCATCGCTGCTCACTTTTCTGAAAGTCTAAAAAAGGGAACCCTAGGGTTCCCTTTTTCTATTTCAGTAAGCTGGTTAGCGTTACTTGAAGTTGGTGAGATAGAACATTGAGCGTCCGACTACCATTTCAAGGATTCGAACTGAGTTGTTGCCGAAACTGTCCAACATCTTTTCACGAAATTCGCCGTTCGAGCTGAGGTTAAATTGCTCAGGATTCTTGATTTGCGAAGCATGGAAAAACATCAATTTAATCACGTATCGAAACTGCTCATTATCTAGAGCGGCTTGCCAAGATTGGATAAAAAGCGCTTCCGATGAAAAGTCTAGACTGTCTATAACGATCGATAGCATGTGTTCGTGAAGTACTGAGCGAATAGCGCGGGTCGACGGATAATAGCCCTGAAGCGTCGTTAAACTAATGCCAATCTCTTGAGCAATCCTTGCATAAGTTAGTGCTTCATGTCCTTCAGCCAGAAAAAGGTTTAGTACGATCTCATCGTAGTTTTTTTGATTTTCTAGTTTCTGTACTTGAGTAATTCGAGCCATTACAAATCTCTATTGAGTGTAACATTCTGTAAACGAGTATATTAAGAGCTTCTGAATTAAATCTCAAACTCCAAGGGTAAATAACTGGTCAATTTATCGTTAAATATAGTCAGTATTGTGTCATTGGTTCAATTATCAATCAGATTTTGGCATAAACAAAAACACCGCCCTATTGAGCGGTGTGTTATTTAAAGTCTTTGTTTATCTATGCTAATTCAGATGACTAGAACGGATACCAAAATAACTGCGGCTCTAGAATGCGTTTCGCAATGGCTAACACCACGATAAAAGCGATGACACCTAAACAAACAAAGTCGATACGTTTCAAAGGTGCATAGCTATACCAAGTGCGAGCTTTGTGTCGGCCAAAACCTCGTAACGTCATTGCGTTAGAGATCTCGTCTGCTCGGTCCAAGCTAGAGAAAATGAGCGGGCCTAGAACCTTAGCCACATTTTTGATTCGAGTAATTAGAGGCGCTTTCTTTGAGAGCTCTACACCACGAGCCTGTTGAGCATGCATGATATTGATGAAGTCTTTCTTAACTTCTGGCAAGTAACGCAGTGTTAAGCTGACCGCATAGGCGATCTTGTAAGGAACACCGATACGGTTGAGGCTAGCTGCAAACTCAGTCGGATGCGTTGTGAAGACAAAAATCAACGCTATCGGGAACATGCTCATGTATTTGAGCGTCACAGTAACCAAGTAAAACAGAGTCTCTTGGCTCAACGAGTAGTTACCCGGCAATGTCAGCAATAAGGTTTTGCTGCCGATGAGCTCAGTACCTTGCTGTGGAGCCAGCAGATACATGAACAAAGCATTTAGGCTCAATACACTCGCCGTACCCAATAACAGAGGCTTATATACGCGTACAGGCACATTGGTGAGCTTTAGCAGGTATAAACCAGTCACAATAAGCAGCGTAATCAATCTTAGGTCGAACGTAGTCAATACCACGGTTACCCAAGCTAAGAAGAGCGCAAATTTGGTGATGCCGTTAAGTGCATGAAGCGGTGATTTTGTATCAATGTAATTGATGCCGAATTTTACTTTTGATACGTTCATTGAGCGCTTCTCTCGTAGTCGATGAAGTACTGCATGAATGCGTTGGTGTCGTCGATTTTCATCATAGTCGCGAGTTCATAAATGCTGGTGGTACAAAGATTTGCGCGTTCTAACAGCGATGGCTGACTGAATACTTCCGTCATCGCGGCATTGGCAATCAGCTTGCTGTCAGCAATGACAATTGAGCGTGTGGTGTACTCTAGAACAAGGTGCATGTCGTGTGAAATGATCACGACGGTGATACCTAACTCGCGGTTAAGCTTTTGGATAAACGCCAGCATTGAGGTGTAGTTGCGGTAATCTTGACCCGCTGTTGGTTCATCCAAGATCAGAAGCTCTGGCTCCAATACTAAGATAGAAGCGATCGTTACGCGTTTTTTCTGACCGTAGCTTAGCGCTTCGATTGGCCAGTGGCGGAACTTGCTCAAGCCACACAGCTCAAGAACGTTTTCCACCTTCTCTTTGATTTCCTGCTCTGCAACCCCACGATTACGCAGACCGAATGCAACTTCATCAAAAATCATATGATGAGAGATCATATGATTTGGGTTCTGCATCACGACACCGACTTTCTGGCTTCTTTCAAAGATAGAAAGCTCAGATAGGTCTTCACCATTTAGATAGGAAGAGCCTGAATCGGCATCGATCACACCCATGATGAGTTTAGTGATGGTAGATTTGCCTGAACCGTTTTTGCCTAAGATTGAAACGAACTCACCCTTACCAATCTTAAAGCTGACATCTTCGAGAGCGTTCTTTTCACCATCGTAAGAGTAAGTCAGGCCGTGGACCTCAAGCAAAGGTTGGTACTGCTTCTCGGCAACTGGAGTCGGGCGCTCTGCAAACCAAGCCTGAACCGCAGGGCGGAATCTTTTGTAATCGAGAGCTTTGAGGTTTGATAGCTTATCTTCACTGGTCAAAGGTGCTTTCGCTGCCTTCAGAGCAGATAAATAAAGTGGTTCACGAATACCGTGTGTTTCAAGCAGTTCAGAAGCTAAGATTTCATCGGGTGTCATGTCCGCGACAATTTCACCGCGCTCCATCAAGATCACTCGATCGATATCGCGATGTAGTACATCTTCAAGGCGATGCTCGATGATGACTATAGTCTTGTTGGTTTCTTTATGAAGTTGGTCGATGATTTCGATAGTCGCTTTACCCGTTTTCGGGTCAAGGCTAGCCAAAGGTTCATCAAACAACAGGATGTCAACGTCATCAACTAAGATGCCCGCTAATGACACGCGTTGTTTCTGGCCGCCGGATAAATCATGTGGCGAGCGATCAAGCATATCTGCTAAGTCGACCATTTTTGCTGTCGACTTAACCAGAGGGTACATATCAATGTTCGACACTAACTGATTTTCCAGTGCGAATGCGATGTCTTCGCCAATACTCAAACCGACAAATTGGCTATCAGTATCTTGTAATACTGTGCCAACCTGCTCGGTATAGTCGTGCATAGAAAAATCAGAAATGTTCTTACCGTTGATCTCTAGAGAGCCAGTCACCTCACCTTTGATAGCATGAGGAATCAGACCGTTAAGGCATTGACCTAGGGTAGATTTACCACTACCGCTTGGTCCAATAATGACGATTTTCTCTCCTTTCTCTATCCTTAGATTGATATTTTTTAGCGTCGGTTTATCCAGCGACTCATATCTAAAAGAGAAGTTCGAAAATGCTATAGTCATTATCGCTTATGCCTCAGTCAGGTTACGGCTTTGTTTGTTGCGTTTAGCGACTGATTTTAGGATCAGTAAGCCAACAACAGCGATCAGAACGGTGTTACCCGCAGCAATGATAGAGAGTTGAGTGAAGACTTTAGTAAACGGTTCTGCATAAAGGATGGTATCTAGGAATGCAGAGCAGCCGTAACCAACCACATTACCGGCAAGGGCAAGTACCACAAACAGCGCGAAGTCCTTCATAGGCAACTCACCTTGCTGAAGGCGGTTCTTGGTCAACATCGGGAATAAGCCGATAACCATGCCTACGATACCTGAGCCTAAAACCCAAGTTAACCACACACCCCAGCCTGCGAACAGATCCGTTACCCAGTGACCGATAAAGCCAACTAAGAAGCCAACAATAGGGCCGAACAAAACAGAAAACAGTGCTAGAACTGCCATTGCTGGTTTCAATGTCGTGTTAGCAAACACTGGGACACCAAACATAGGTAAACCACCAATGCCGTACAGTGCCGCGCCAATGGCGATAACGACCACTGTTTTAGCTGAAAAGTTCATAGATAACCTCGAATTCTGAAAAATAAAGCAAAATAAAGAATAAATATTCGCCATTATTAATATGCGTCTCAATGAGAACGTTTTTTGGGCAAATATAAAAAATAAGGCGCGCATTATACAGTAGAACCCTTCCATAAGGGAAGGTAAGTGTCTAGATGTCTAAAATTCCATCTGAACACCTAAATATCGTGTAAAAAGCGTAATTTTACGGTTAATCCAGCAACAAAAAAGCCAGAGCGAGTCTGACTTTTTCATTCGTCTTAACAATGTGTTAAGCGGGTTCGTCACGTACCTTTGACCGTTTAGTGGTCTAGGTATAGATAGTTTTGCCAACTCTTCATGCGAATAAGGACCTTGCGCATGATTGAAACGTGGGTGAAGCTGTCAGAATAAACGGCAACTTCAACCGCGGTACCCATAGGTAAATGGTAGTCAGACAGGTCATCAGTGATGCTCAATTTAACAAACACACGACCACTAGTACGCAACGCATCAGTACCTAGAAGCGCGCCTCTAGCTTGGAATTGGCTCTCACCAATAGCTGGAATCACTTCATCAATACGTCCTTTAAATATTTTTCCTGGCAATGCTCTAAACAGGAACTCAGCTTCGTAACCCGGTTGTAGGCGTTGTAAGGAGTTCTGTCTAAATGCAGCGGTATAGAACTGAGCTTCAGTGTGAACAAACGTCATCACGGGAGCTAAAGGAAGTGGTACTGCCATTACACCTGGGCGTAATGCTAGTTGCGTAACGTATCCGTCAGTGGGAGCTCGAACCACGGTTTGTTCTAAATCAAACTGAGCTTTACGTAATTCAGCTAATAAGCTTAAAACCGCTGTATTCTCGCCACCTATTTCAGAGTCCAAGGCGATCTTTGTTTGTTCTAGGTTTGCATCTGCAACTTTCACGGCCGCTTCCGATGCTTTGTAAGCTTGTCTGCGAGTATCCAATTGCTGCTCGGTAAAAGCGCCACTGTCGTAACCGCGCTTGTAACGAGAAAACTCACGTTGAGCTTTATCTCTTTCCGCGATGGCTTTGATTTTTGCAGCCTCTGCTTCAACCACTTCAGATTCCATTCCAAGCGCACCTTGGCTTGCTTCTTTTACCTTAGCTTCTAACCTTGCGACTTCAGCTTCGAATGGAACTGGGTCGATTTTGAAAAGAATATCCCCTTGCTTCAGTGGTTTGTTTGCTTCTACAGGCACTTCGATAACTTTACCCCTAACGCCTGAAACGACTGGCGTTGTTGAGTAAACTTGGTTACCGATTTGTGTAAATGGATGGTTGTAGTTCATTAGTAGAATTAGGGTACCTACTATGATCACACCTCCAAGTACGGCAGTAGGTACTGTCCATTTATTTAGCGGTATATTGAACACCTTGAAAATGGTGATACAAAGTGCCGCATAGGTCATTATCAGCAGTAAATCCATTACTTAGCCTCCTGATCTTGAACGTTGTTTGTCTCTTTCTCTGGACTGCTTTGTTCAGCACCTGCTTGCTTGAGCTGTGCGATTTCTTCCTGAAGAGTACTCACTTGATCGATGAGAATATCGACGCGATGATGAATATCGTGTTGTTCTTCTTCTAATTTAGCGAAGCCCCAACCACGATCTTTGCGCCATAATGTTGCCCAAATCCAAAGAAATGGCCAAATAGTATGTAAAGTGAATAGGCTAACCCAGCCTGAGACGTGAATAGCATCTTGATGAGGGTGATTGCGTTCTTTCGCAATTTCATAGGGAATATCGTGAATAACGATGATGCCGTAAAAGATTACTAATGCTACGAAAATAAGTAAGCCGAGCGCAAAGTAGTCTAAAAACATAACAGATCCTTGTAATGTTAGATATTAGTTATAAATATACTACGCTATCATCCAAGTAATTGTTATAAAAATGATTTACCGAGTTGAAAATAATGTGTTGTCGCTTCTAATGCGAATAAAAGCATTGATGAATCTTATAAAATTTCATCGCGTTTGAAGAGGCTATTTCGGCTTTCTGGTTGGTATTTCAGCTGAAATGATGACAGCTACGATTCTAAATGACGTGCATAACCACAAGGGATAAATACGGATGTATATAGGTGAATTGGCGGCCATTGGCGCTGCAATTGTGTGGGCATGTGCGACATGGATCTATGGGCAATTTGGACATCGCTTCTCTGCGATGCAATTGAACATTGTTAAGGGTGTAGTAGCCTCTGGCATGATGCTGTTGGTCATGCCGTTAATACCGATGCCTGAATTTGAATTGAGTACCAACCATTTTCTGATATTGGCAATTTCAGGTGTGATTGGTATTGCGATTGGAGACAGCGCCTATTTTGCGGCGTTGAAAAGAATCGGTGCCAATAAGACGCTGTTACTGGAATCTTTAGCCCCGCCTCTTTCTGGTGTGCTGGCATTAATGTTCCTGGGCGCTGTATTGACAGTGCAAAGTTGGCTCGGTGTCGTGATTACAACACTAGCGGTGACCTTCGTTGTCTTCCAGCCATCAAAATCGGCGAGCGGTGAATCGAATAACAAAGCGCAGTGGGGTGGCATTGGTTATGGGCTTGTGGCGAGTGTCTGTCAGGCATCTGGTGTGGTTATTTCTCATTACGCGTTAGTGGCGGGTGATATTCCACCATTGTTAGGTGCTTTGATTCGCCTGACGATTGGCGTGTTTGCTGTGATGCTGATTATCCCTTTCGTTGAAAAGAAGCCGTATTCATCGATAAAAAGAGATTTATGGGAAATGACCAAGCTCGATAAACTGTGGTTATTAGGAGCAATCTTTGTCGGGACGTTTCTCGCTCTATGGCTTCAACAAGTGGCGTTGAAGAATGCTAACCCTGCGATTGCACAAACGTTGATAGCGACCAGCCCGGTCTTTATTTTGGTGATTTATGCGCTGAAAGGGGAGAAGGTGTCAAAGCAAAGTATCATAGGCACACTTGCCGCCCTTGCTGGTATTTCTCTGTTCTTTTATCAATAAGCAGTTGGCCTAAGCTACAGAGCTATATGCCACTACTCTGTACACACTTGATTACGGCCGTTGGCTTTAGCTCGGTATAGCGCTTTATCCGCACGGTAGAAGGTGCGTTGAGTATTCTCTCCGTCACGATGCAAAGTGATACCAATACTCACGGTCAAACCGCGCTCCCCAAGTATCTCATGCCAACCGAATTGGAAAATGCGCTCTCGATAATTTTCAGAGTGCGTTTCTGCCTTCGGAAGATCAGTGTTCTCTAGAATGACGAGGAACTCTTCTCCGCCAAACCTGACACACGATGCGCCTCTAAACTTAAAGTATGAACGCAGCTCTTGAGACACGCTAACAATCGCTTTATCACCCACTAAGTGACTCAGTTCATCATTGATAGACTTGAAGTGGTCAATATCAATAACCATCAGCGCGAAAGAGGTATCGTGCAGCAGCATGTCTTTCAGTTTCACATCTAACCAGCGGCGGTTGTGCAACCCTGTTAATGGATCTGTGAATACGTCTTGTTGAAGCTGAGCCACCGCATTCTTGTGTTGTTCGGTTGTCTCTTTGAGCTCTTTGTTCTCTTGTTCAGAGAGAATGAGTTTGAGTTGTAACTCAAAACGAGACAGTCGGCGTAGCTGGCTTGCACCGAGTTCACTGATCGGGATCTGCTTCATCAGATCGGTTTCAATTCGGTAGCCTTTTTTCTCATAGCTTAGCGCTTCTTGAAAACGCCCTTGATTCATACACACATCACTCAGCGAATCGTAGAATCGTTTTGCAAGTACTGGCGACGAGTAGGCTTTCACGCGTTTGTCTGTGCTCGACAAAATCATGCTCGCGTAGTCTTGCTTGCCGGTTGCACTTAGGCAATGTGAGAGCTCTAGACGAGTCATGGTTGCAAGCCAGCTTGCTTGAGTGCTGTTGGCTGGGTATTGAACCTTAGACAGACAGCGTAGCGCTTCATGGTGTTTTTTCTTAGCGCGCAGCACCTTTGCTTGGTAAAGCAGTATTTGAGCTGTGAGCAACTTGTCACTGACCAAAATACTCAGTTCTTCGCACTCATTCAGTAAATCGCTGGCTGCTGTAATGCGATTGAGTAGAAGTAGGCTTGCTACCATATGCAGCTTGAATTTGAGGCGAAGTGAGCGACTGCTTATCGCATGGTCTATGCTGCTGATTTTTTGGTAGTAACGAAGTGCTCTGTTGTGATCGCCATAGGAATCACACAGGTTGCCCATGCCTAAAATAGCTAATACATACTCATCGATATGACCGTGTTCAACCGCGATAGTCGATGAACTGACGAATTCATTGAGTGCTGAGGTGTAATCACCAGTTTCAACTAAGCGGTCACTTAAACTGGTTTTGACTGTCAGAATATCTTCGATATCGGCAGGAAGGTGGAGCAGATCGAGTGCTCGTCTCAACTCTTCGATACTGGTTTGATTTTGTTGTAACTCGGCACGGTATTCAGAGCTAATGATATAGCAGTGCGCTTGCTCTGTTTGCGTTGTCGAAACGTGCTGACGAATGTGGTTCCAGAAGATGATCGCTTCTTCACCTGATACTGATGAAGGGTCTAAACCGGCGTCTGTGATCTTGCTTAATAGAGTTTCCATTATTCTATTACCTCAGCATCGTCTTCTTCGAGTTGTTCAAGCGTGAACGGGAACGTCAAAATATCATTGAGGCTGACGCTTGGTTTCGAACCTTTTAATCCTTTTCTATGCCATGGATAGATATCGAGCATGGTGCTGAGAGTTTGGAAGGTTTTCTCTGCGGCTTCGCCTTTTTCGGAAAGCATAAGGGCCACACGTTCAGAACTTAGCCTTGCGATGAAGTCATTCTGGTTACATAAAGCATGAGCAATCTCGGTACAGACATCTAAGTAATCAGTATCGACATGATGGAACATAATGATGCTGTGGTTTGAACGTTTAAGCTCTGTCTTGAACAGCACCAACTTTTCCCACCAAAAGGTTTCAGAGACAACGTAAGAGAGGTGCTTTTCAGGATCGTACTCGTGCTGACCGCGAATACGATTAATCAGTTTTCGTGCTCTCTGTTCAAGTTGGCGTTTTGAACTGCGTGCTTTGTCCAAACCGACACGTGTCGTTTGCTCTTTGAGCATGCCGATAGAATATTGACGGTACTTTTTAAAGGCGACGAGCGCGGCTTGGAAGTCTTGGTTTTCTTCCGCCACCAAGGATTGTTGGTAACAGATTTGGCTCAGCAACTCGCCATTATCGAACTCGTTTGCGGATTGTTCTGCGAGCCTCAGTAATTCCGCCGCTTGTTCTGGTCTTTTTCTCAGGAGCTCCAATCTAGCTCGGCTGATGTATGAGTGCGCCTTCATCCAAACTAGGTTGTGTTCAACTGCCAGATTGTGCGCTTTGGCCGTGGCGCGCTCCGCGTCATCTAAGCGTTCAAGACCAAGTAGGGCAAGGCCTCGAAAGTCCCATACCTCTGCATGCCAAGTGTTATCTTTATGGTCTTTTAATGCTTCTTCTGCACCGTCCAATACCGACAGCATTTCAACATAGTTGTTGAGCAGGTAGTAATCCCACGCAAGCAGTATTCTGGCTTTACCCTCTAACCAACCAATACGGCTGTTGTTAGCCACTTTCACGGCAAGTTGGTGGGTTGAACGTGCAAGTTTATATTCGTGGGTCATCCGCCATATATTACCAAGGCCAATGAGGCATTCAATTTGAATTTCGACTTCATCAACCAATGCGGACTGCTCTAAGGCATTGATCCAAAACTGTTGGGCGGAGTAATACTTGGCTTGTCCCCAGAACTGGAGCGCGTGTAAATGGAGGATTTCAGGGAGAAAAAGGTCGGTATCTAGTCGGCTTTGGCGCTTGTAGGCTTCCTTGATGTACTTTAAACCTTTTTGGTAATCCATCAGGTTCCAGCTACATCTTGCCATTAACATTAATGACTGGATGGCGCCCTCTTCAAACAGAACTTGCTCTGATCGGACTAGGCACTGCTGGGCAACCTCTAGGATCACCGATGGCTCAGAGTCGACACGAGTTTTAAGTTTTTCTAATTCTGTTTCAAGAAGGTACTGATTTTTGTCCAAGACTTACATCCATGATTATCGAACATATTGATAACACAATCATTATAAGAGTGTGATTTGAGATAAGCACCAATTATCTTTCCTAGAGCGTCAAAGGAACATCGATCTTTTCTAATTATGGGTGTTACCTCATGTTGTTGCTTTAAAATCAATGAGTTCCCGAATAATTACCTAAAGGCTTTGTTGCTATGAAAGTAGTTGCTTTAGAGTTAATGGCAGCTCTGCTACGCCTAAGCGCTGTGCTGCCGTGAGCCCTTGCTTATCTTGGTAGCACAGATTGTGCCAAGCTCTAAATATGTCGAGCAATGGAAGAATGCCCCCAGGACGAAGCTTACGTCTGGGCTCATTAATAAAGCTATCAAATAACAGCTGAAAGCGTTGTTGATAGAACTTAGTTTGTTGAATTGAGGCCGTGTTAAACCACTGTTTTGGTTCTGGATTGTTACCGGTTAGGTAGCAGATACCTTTCTGGTTATCACCTTGATTCGCAATAGCCCAGCGATCGCGCCACCAACTCATGTGAACGATGTCGATCTTTTCAAAACTTTGATCGTCTTGCCAGCCTGAATCTTCCTCGACGTACATAAGGTCAATATTTTGACTCTGAATACGCGGCAAACATACGCTTAAAGCGGCAGATCTTAGTAATGGATCTTGTGGCATATAGATGGCGACATGCTTGTCTTCGTTACACATATCCAACACATGTAAGAAGTGAGCATAAGAGGTATAAGGCGGTCGAATGAGTGCGCCTTTTGAAGGGTAGCTAAATGTGGTGAGGTTACCCATAGGGTCCTCAACGTTACCTCTCGCAAGAATCACTTGGTATTGCTGTTCAATGCGCTCTTTTAGTTTGTCAGAGGGCTGAGGCAGTTCGAGATTTGCTTCTGAAGAGTGCTCCTTGGATACAAAGCGTGCCACATCATCATAAGGGTTGTGGTCGACGTTCCCTGATGGTTCTTCATTTTGAGAGTAGTTGACGTGCTGGCAAAGGATATAACCAGAATGCGCCTCGCCCGTCGCTATCCATACCACACCGTTGTTACTTTGTGGTTGCAGACGCTGGTAGTGAGATGCGAATTCGTAATCTTTTGCATGGTTAACCCATCGTGCATCGATCATCGCTAATTTACGACGACAACGGCTCGCGATATGGTCAACATGATCATAGAAAGTCTTTGGGTTGATCTCTAATTTTCGGCAGATTTCACGTACGGAATAGCCCATGAACAGTAAGCCCATGAGGTTCTCTTGAAATTGGAGTTTTTTATTGGATCCAGACCATTTATCAACGAAGGTTGTTTGGCAGTCTTTGCATCGATAACGCTGCCTGTCGCCACTGTAGCCGAAGGCATGATAAAGATGTTTATGGGTATGAACCGATAAGCCGAAGTTATCGCAATCATCATTACGACAAGCAGGGAGCCCGTCGCTGTGAAGTTGTCTTAGGCGATGAAGTTCGCTTAACACTTCACGATTGTTAAGTAAGGGGGGGAAAGCTCCACATTCACGACAAACCATCGCTGGACGCTTAGGGTTCGCGTGTTGCAAAACATACCGTTTTGCATCGCTCAAGCCAAAGTTGTCACACGCCAATGTTTTACAAAAGTTGAGTTGCAAACCATCCGCATCTTTTGGCAGCTTGTCGTTAGACACGATCTCCCCCTCGGGATTATTTGAGCAGCCAAGCGAGCCTGGCTGCGGGGTAACGCTTTTCAATGTATCTTTTATCAAATCGTTAGATGTTGATTGCTGTCTCTAGAGCAACTTTCATCATGTCGTTGAAAGACTTTTGACGCTCTTCAGAACTTAGTTTTTCACCACGGATGATGTGGTCAGATACTGTTAGGATAGTTAGTGCTTTAGCACCAAGGTCTGCAGCAACGCCGTAGATACCAGCCGCTTCCATATCAACACCTAGGATGCCTAGCTTTTCCATTTTTTCGAAAAGGTCAGCTTCTGGAGTGTAGAAAAGGTCTGCAGAGAATACGTTACCAACTTTAACTGGAACTTCTTGTGCACGAGCTTGGTTTACTGCTTCTTCTAGAAGGCCGAAATCAGCGATAGCAGCGAAGTCGTGGTTGTTGAAACGAATGCGGTTTACTTTTGAGTCAGTAGATGCACCCATACCGATAACAACGTCCATTAGTTTAACGTCGTCACGTACTGCGCCACAGCTACCAACGCGAATTACGTTTTTCACGCCGAACTCAGCGATTAGCTCGTGTACGTAGATGCAGCATGATGGGATACCCATACCGTGGCCCATTACAGAAACTTTCTTACCTTTGTAAGTACCTGTGTAGCCAAACATGTTGCGAACGTCACAAACTTGCTTCACGTCATCAAGGAATGTTTCTGCAATGTATTTTGCGCGAAGCGGGTCGCCCGGCATAAGTACTGTTTCTGCGAAATCACCAGCTTGAGCATTAATATGAGGTGTAGCCATGGTCGTTCTCCAAAGTTTAAACGGTAATTATAGGAACAGGATTTAATCAATTACCGATTCTGTTGAATTGAATTCGTTTTGTTGAGGCAATATTAGCGAGTTAGAACGTGGCTCCATGAGACTTTAGTCACAAAATAGGTCTGCCATTATAGTTTTATTAATATTGATAACCAAATATGTTGAAAGCGTAAAGGCAATCGATTTTGTATGGGTAAATTGCAAGTGAATGAGAAGAAAAGGCTTACATATAAACTTGTTGCCTATTAGTTTCGAGACAACAATACGTTGTAGAGACGTTTGATCAGAGATAATCTAAACTTTGATAAAAGACAAACCAAGGATTTGTATGTCGCATTGCGCTAACTCGACGCCTTTGCCGTCAATGAAAACACGACTTCACAGGGCGGTGTCGCTTGTTGTAAGAACTACTTTGCTTGCCAGCGGGATAGCTTCATCGTGGGTGTCTGCTGCAACCTTTGAATTGCCACCAACGGAAAGCCGCATTGTGGGCAGAATCCAGCAGCATGAAGTGGCGGCGGGCGAAACCTTGGCCATCATTGCCAAGCAATACGATATTGGTTTTCTCTCTTTAATGGCAGCCAACAAAGGGGTGGATCCTTTTCTTCCCGCGGAAGGCTATGTGTTAAGCATTCCAAGCCGCTTGATTTTGCCTGACACCCCAAGAAAGGGGATTGTCATCAATCTTGCTGAGTTAAGGTTGTATTACTTTGAGCCTGAGAAAAATCAGGTGCATGTTTTCCCTGTCGGCATCGGTCGAGTGGGGCGTGATACTCCCGAGATGATCACCAAGATAAGCCAAAAAAGACCGAATCCAACATGGACGCCACCAAATTCAATCCGCAACGAGTATCTTGAAAAGGGCATTGAATTACCGAGAGTGGTTCCTGCCGGGCCGGAAAATCCATTGGGAGAGTACGCTTTGAGGCTTGCTTATGGCGCTGGCGACTATTTGATCCATGGTACAAACAAAGATTTCGGGATAGGTTTACGAGTTAGCTCTGGTTGTATCCGAATGGAACCTAAAGACATTGAGTGGCTGTTTGAGCAAGTGAACCGTGGTGAACAGGTCACCATTATCAATGAGCCGATTAAGGTGTCATTAGAGCCTGATAGAAGTGTGTTTGTAGAAGCGCACGAGCCATTAACTCGAAGTGATGGTTCAAAGAAATCATTACAGATTCCTGTGGAACTAAAATGGTGGCTTGAAGACGCAGAACTGCCAAATTCAAAGGCGAAAGCGGTTATCTTTGCTCAAAACGGCGTACCTGTAGAGATAGCACCACCTGTGATTGAGTTTTAATTCGATTGCCTCTTCTGCAACAAGGGGCGGTTTTATCTTGTTTACTCGCATTAGTGTCACCCAAAAAAAGCACCACATCCGATAAGAAGTGGTGCTGTCTATATACTGCTTTTTGCGACTTATTTAATCTACAGCTTAATCGCGATTAGATCTCAAACTACTTAGTGTAAGACTCAGCGATGTTGTCGATACGGTCGTTAGCACGGTCCGCTTCTTCTTTCGCTGCCATTGCGGCTGCTTCTGCTTCTTGAGCCTTCATTTCAGCGGCTGCTTTGTCACTCTTAAGTGCTTCAACTTCGCTTGTTAGTTGAGCGACTTGGTTAGTTAGTTGATCCATTTCTGACACTGCAGCTTCTTCTGGCTCTGAAGAACAACCGGCTAAAATGAAAACTGAGGCTGCAGCTGCGATTAACGTCTTATTCATAAGAACTCCTTGCTTATTTATCATCAAAAGATGCGCTATACATTCTTTATCATATAGTCGCTTCATTAATGATTGTAGCGACTAATTTTTTAACTGCAAAAACAATAACTAAAGAAATTGCTAAATTTTTGAGGTAATTAGCTAAGTATCACGTTGTGTCTCATTTATGAGATGAAGGATTTAGAGACGACTTGAAGGTGTTTTTGGAGAGCTATCCCTTTGCTAGCAATGCATACGTTGTTCTAGCTAAAGATAGATAAAGGGATAAATTTACTGTGATCTCTATCCTTATAAAGTACTTTCGCGGTATCATGTCACGTTAAATTAATTTTATTCAATACCATCATGACTGGAGAGTCCTTTGCACTTTAAAGATTTAGGCTTAGATAACCGCTTACTGAAGAACTTAAAACATTACGACTTCAAGAAGGCGACAGAGATCCAATCAAAAGCGATCCCTGTTGCTATTGCTGGTAAGGATCTATTGGCTTCATCAAAAACGGGATCAGGAAAAACATTGGCGTTTGTGTTGCCAATGATACATAAAGCATTAAAAACAAAAGCGTTTTCTGCTAAAGATCCTCGTGGTGTAATTTTGGCTCCTACTCGTGAGCTAGCGAAGCAAGTTTACGGCGAACTGCGTAGCATGCTTGGTGGTCTGTCTTATGAAGCGGCGCTTATCTTAGGTGGTGAGAACTTTAACGACCAAGTTAAAGCACTGCGTAAGTACCCTCGTTTTATCGTTGCGACTCCAGGCCGTCTTGCTGACCACCTAGAACATCGTTCATTGTTCCTAGATGGTGTTGAAACGCTAATCCTTGATGAAGCGGACCGTATGCTTGATCTGGGTTTCGCTCCAGAACTTCGTCGCATTGCCAATGCAGCTAAACACCGTCGTCGTCAAACGTTGATGTTCTCTGCAACGTTAGATCACGCTGAAGTAAATGGCATTGCAAATGAAATGCTAGACGCACCTAAGCGTATCTCTGTTGGTGTTTCTAACGAGCAACACTTAGATATCACACAGAAATTCTACTTATGTGATCACCTAGATCACAAAGAAGCGATTTTAGACCGTGTACTGGAAGAAGCTGAATACCGTCAGGTAATGATCTTCACAGCAACACGCGCTGATACTGACCGTTTAACAGATAAGTTGAACGAGAAGAAGCTTAAAGCGGTAGCACTGAGTGGTAACCTAAACCAAACGCAACGTAATGCTATTATGAGCCAGTTCGAGCGTGCGGTTTACAAGATCTTGGTAACTACCGATGTTGCTTCACGTGGTATTGATATTCCAAACGTGAGCCACGTTATCAACTTTGATATGCCTAAGCATACGGAAGAGTACGTGCACCGTGTAGGTCGTACTGGCCGTGCGGGTAACAAAGGCGATGCGATTTCTTTGGTTGGTCCAAAAGACTGGGACAGCTTCAAGCGTGTTGAACTTTACCTTCAACAAGATTTGACCTTCTCTGTACTTGAAGGCCTAAAAGGTAAATTCAAAGGCATTAAGCCACGTAAACCTGCGTTTGCTAAAGGCGGTCCTGCTAAGAAGAAGACCAACACTCAAGCGAAGAAAACGCCGAAGAAACCAGTTAAGCGCGATAAGAGCTTCCACCAGAATGTGGCTGTGGGTGATACCGTGTTTATCCCTAAGAAGAAAGTTGCGCCAAAAACTGACGACGAGTAATCAACAGCCAGTTAAAAGCGTTTGTTTGTAAAACTGATGTAAATAAAAACCGCCAATATTAGGCGGTTTTTTTGTATCTGACTTTTGTGCCTAAGAGGTGCTGCCTAAGGTTACGGAGTTACTCTAAAGGCTTTAGAAATCAAAAGTCGAGAAAGAAAAAGCTAAGATATGGTCTGCAATGTATTTATGAGTAGCTGTAGTTGGGTGCGTCACGCCCCAGAATACATAACTGTCTGCACCATAGGTCGCACAATCATTGGTTAAGCTGTGGCTTTTCAGGTAGTCCGCGGCTGAGCTTCGATTAATATCAAGACAAGCGTCACTCGCGTTTCGAAATCCATGTTGTTCTGGGTTATCGGTAATGCTGGCGAACAAGGCACTCGCATCGAACAACACCACATTTTTCCCCATACCTTGGTAATACCCGGCTTGAGCTTTGATGAACTGGTTAAATTCTAAGATCTTGCCACGAACTTTTATGATCTCTTGTTCGGTAGAGTATTTGAATTGAGGGGCTTTGGTAGCATCGGGTAAGGTGAACAGCAAGATATTGTTCGCACCGGATTCCGTTAAGCGGATCAGCGCGCTGCTAAAGTCAGCCTTCACATCGGCGACTTCTCGGTTGTAGTTCATGAAGTCATTAAGGCCAAACTCGAGAGTAAACAGTGAGTTTTCCGGGCGATAGTTTTTGGCGACTTTCATGTAGGTCAGATAAGAGGTGACTTGATCATAAACACCAGTCAATGCGACGTATTGGTTGGTACCTGCTGCTCCGCCCACTGCCCAGTTATACAGAGGGACATCTTTCGCTTTTGCTAAGTATTCCGTCCAGACTAAACCATTCGAAAAGTGCCCTAAAAACCACGAATCTGCGTTCGGAAAAACCCATTGAGAGCCATTAAATAGATTACCCGTGTCGGACAGGCTGTCACCAAAGGTGACAATACGATTGATGCTATTGGCCTGGAACGCGTTATCGTTGGTCCAGATTGAGTGGTTGTAAGAGAAGCGATTATCTGCGGCAAAGTAGGTGATGTCAGCGGCGTCATGTTGGATGTCGAGCGTCTGTTCACAACGCTGTTTGATTTCAGATTGAGGCGCATCACTGTAGAACATGTTTTTGAAAGAAACAGAAGACCACCAATATCCGTTGATCGTGTAGTAATCACCATTCTCTTTCTTTGCCCATTTCCAATCGGTGGCTGGGGAATCATGAGAGGCATCGGTTCGATACCAACATCTAACATATGAATAGGTCTCTGAGCCTTGTGCACTGAGTACTTGTGCAGATGTAATCGATTCAGGTGTTGGTATTGAGTCTTCAGCGGCATAAGCGCCAAAAGGCAGGGCTAACGTGAGTATTAAAGCCGTATTTTTCATCACTGTATTCTCTTTTATATTTAGATGAGCCAAACAAAAACGTTGTTGCTTGTTTCTTGTTTCTTGTTTCTTGATAAGTGGATAAGTGGATAAGTGGATAAGTGGATAAGTGGATAAGTAAATAACTGGTACGACCTATATCTAAAATCAATAATTAGCGTCAATATATTCAGGGTTGTGGTGTGTCGTTAATGGAATAAGCCTCAAGTTATCAACGAGTTTTTGGTTGAAAAATACCTGTTTCCAAACGGTTATTTGTCGAATAATTTTGGTTTATTGAGAATGTTGAATTGATATTTGAGTCGGGATATTGAAAGAACAATCTCATCAACCTTAGTTAAATGTTAATTTAATCAATTGCTTATATTTTTGTTTTTCTCCTGATTCTGTTTGCCTGATGTTCATCGCACCTGTTTAATTCAAGTTCGCCATCACAAATATGAAGTCGTTACTTTCTGTTTTATAAAATCATCATCTACGGTCATTTTACTCATCAGAGGTCTAATCTGTTTAAGGAAAGAGCATTGAAAAAGATATTAATTTGGACGATAGCCTGCCTATCCAGTTTTGGCGTATATGCCGGAACGAGCGCATCAGCATTAGAAGCCAGGGGATACACTGAAACGAAATACCCCATTATGTTGGTACATGGTCTGTTTGGTTTCGATACATTAGCGGGCGTTGACTATTTCTATGGCGTACCTGAATCCCTAACCAAAGATGGCGCGAACGTATATGTCGCTCAGGTCTCTGCAACCAACAGTTCAGAGGTCCGTGGTGAACAGTTACTCAGCCAAGTTGAAACGCTGTTAGCTGCAGCAGGAGCAAGTAAGGTGAATCTGGTTGGTCATAGCCACGGTGGGCCTACGGCTCGTTATGTTGCGTCAGTTCGACCTGATCTTGTTGCTTCAGTGACCAGTATTGGCGGTGTACATAAAGGTTCTAAGGTCGCTGATCTCGTTCGAGGGAACGTATCTGAAGGCTCTGTCACAGAAGGTATCGCGGTTAAATTAGCAGGTGGATTAACGACACTGATTAACCTTTTATCTGGTGGAACGGATCTCGACCAAGACGGCCTCGCTTCTCTTGAAGCATTGACCACAGAAGGCTCGCTAGCCTTCAACCAGTTTTACCCTGAGGGCGTTCCGACGTCTGAGTGTGGCGATGGTGAGTGGCAAGCAAGTAACGGCGTTTATTACTATTCATGGACAGGGTCTTCCACTTTTACCAACCTTCTTGATCCTACCGACGGAGCGATGACAATCCTAGGCTTAGCCTTCAACGAACCTAATGATGGCTTAGTAGGAGCATGCAGCGCGCATTTGGGCAAAGTGATTGGTGATGATTACAAAATGAACCACCTAGATGAGATTAATGGGTTATTGGGAATTCACCACTTGTTTGAGACAGATCCTGTAACTCTATATCGTCAGCATGCCAATCGATTGAAGTTGGCTGGCTTGTAGTCTGCAAAGCCGTTTAACAAGAAAACAAGGGAAGTATGATGAAAAAGACCGCCATTTTGTCGATAACCACGATAGCCCTGATGAGCACAGCGGCGGTCTTTTTATATCTAAATAATCAAGATACACATACTGACGACGAACAACGCGTCTCCTCATTGAAAGTCACCTCTCAGCAAGATACCGACATCGATAACGCATCAGCAAAAGACATGATGGAATATTTCGTGTCAGGTAATGCAGAATTAACCCTTGAAGATATTCGAGACAACGTGGCGAAACACCACGAACAAGCATCAACAACCGTGGTTGATGAAGCACTGTTTGCCAAATATCTTGAGTATAAGTCGGCACTGACATCGTTGGACGTGCAGTTCGGTACCACATCCATTTCCGCTGATGATCTACGTGCACTCAATCAAGCGCTCCTTGACCTCCAAGCTCAGTTTTTCAGTGAGAGCGAGATAAGTATTCTGTTTACGCACGACAACAGAATGAGAGAAATCGCCTTAGAAAAGTTACTTCTGAAACAGGAGGGATTAGAGGATGAAGAATACCAACAAAGACTCGAATCCTATCTATCTGAGCAACCTGATTATGTTCAGTCGAGTCACCAGAATCAGGTGTTACTCCAACAGCTCTCTAGCTCTGAAGGTCTCGATGAACAGGGTAAATACTTAAAGAGAAGCGAACTTGTCGGTGAAGAAGCAACCCAGAGACTTGAAGCACTTGATAAACAAAGAGCGGCCTTTGAAGACTCGTTAGAGGTCTACTTCGCAGAACGAAATGATGTCTTGAAAGATTCATTCCTATCAAAAACCGAACAACAAGAGAAGATTGCGCAACTTAGGACTGAACATTTCCTACCAGAACAGCTTAGAAGGGTAGAAGCGATTGAAAGAATTCGAGCGGCTGAATCTCGCCAGTAGTGTCTAAAAGCGAAAAACCAGCCATGATGGCTGGCTTTTTGTTTATCGGCGAGTTCTAAAGAGCATACAGCCTGAATCTGTTTGCCTTGAACTTCGTACCTTGAAGCCTATACCTTAAAGTAATCCAACTGCTGCTTCTGTTGTTCTGCTAGGTTAGAAAGCTCGTGGCTTGCTGCAGCGGCTTGAGTAATGCCGGTAACGTTTTGGCTTACTAGGCTGTAGATGTTTGAGATGTTACGGTTGATGTCTGAGGTTACTTGGCTTTGCTCTTCGGCGGCAGAGGCAACCTGAGTGTTAATCTCAGTCATGTCCGTTACCGAGTTAGCAATGCCTGAAAGCGCCGCGCTTACTTCACCTGCAAGAGTTTGGTTGTGTTCCAGCATAGATAATGAGCTGCTCATGCTTTCATTCGCGTTACCGGATTGAACCTGCAAACCTTCTATGATGGTTTGGATCTCTTTGGTTGAATCTTGTGTACGTGCCGCTAGCATTCGAACTTCATCAGCAACCACTGCGAAACCACGACCGCTTTCACCTGCACGAGCGGCTTCGATTGCTGCGTTAAGCGCCAGCAGGTTAGTTTGTTCAGAGATACTTTGAATTACCTCAATCACTTTACCAATCTGTTCAGAGTGCTCTTTTAGCGTGCCCACAACATTTGCAGCTTCGCTTAGCTGAATCGCCATCTGTTCGTTAGCTTTGTTGCTTTCATTAAACAAGCTCATGCTGTGTGTCGCCATTTCGTCAGCTTGCTTAGACGCTGAGTCGGCTTGTACTGCGTTCTCATTAACGTGTGCTGCTGTGCTTTCCAATTGGTTCACAGCAGAAGCAACTTGCTCCACCTCTTGCTTCTCTTGGTCTGAGTTAACGCTGGACTGTGTCATTACAGCCGCTAGCTCTGTCGACGCAGAAGCCACTTCGATACTGATTCGAGACAGCGAGCTTACCGTGTCACGCAGCTGTTCAACAGACTGGTTTACGTCTTGCGCTAGGCGTGAGATTTCGTTGTCGCCATACTCTTCTGCTTTAACTAACAAGTTACCTTTTGCTACTTCCCGCATCGTTTCTTGAATGTTGCTGATCGGCTTAACAATGATACCAGCCAGCGTCCAACTGATAATTAGAGCTACAGACAGGATCACCAACAGTGCAATGGTCGCAGTAGTCAGCGTGCTAGCGTGTTGCTGGCCGTTGATGTCGACCTCTTGAGTGGCAAGCAAGTTCAGCTTTTTAGACAGAGTATTGATCGCTTGCACCATTTCATTACCCGCATGTCGGTATTGGTCGATTGCGATCTGGTAGCGGTTTTCAAAATCTGAAGATAGTGATGCATCGCCGTGTTTCGCTCTTAATAGCGGAAGCATGGTGGTACGAGAAAAATCGACATAGTGATTCATCGCTTTGTTCATCGCGGCCACTTCATCTTGCATGCCTGGCACTGTGTCTAATGAATTCAGTAGGCGAGTATTCTGATCGCGTTTTTGGTTTAGTGTTTCAACCAATGTTTTTACGTCACCAGCATTGAATAGACTGTAAATCGCTTTGATGCGCATGCCATAGCTGTTGTCGACGATTTCGCTTAGTTCTTCTTTATGTAAGATTAATTGGTCGGTCGCTACTGATACATCTTTGAATGCACTTTCTAGCTTTTCACTACCGATAATGACACCGGCTAAAAGTAAAACGACGGAAAATAGTACGGGTATAAGAATTTGTATTTTGATTGATAAGCCACTGAGAAGTTGGCGCATGTAATGTCCTTCTTGAATAAAACAAATAGATGAGAATTATTATTATTATTATTAGAATTAGTTGGCGATTCTAACTAATGAGACTGACAATTCAATCAGTAAAGGCTTTGATTTCGTTATATGCGATAGGTATTTGATATAGATGGTTGTTTATTGTTCTAAATGGCGATAAAGGTGGATCTTTTTATCCATCGTGTTAGGGCTAATTGATTGATAAATAGAGAAATATATTGGTTAGTATTCGATATAAATAGGGAAGGAAATCTAGCTTTTTGGTGCTCAAACGATGGTGAGACCTGCATTCACTAACTGCATCTGATGGGGGCGCGACTATCAATTCATCGAGTAGGAGAGAAATTAGCCATTAATTTGTAGTTGTCATATAGGCTTCAATTAAGTGAAACACAACTGTCACATTCGGATTCTAAAGTAGGCCTCGTTCAAGCAAAACATTACGGCAATAACGCCACTAAAGGAAATTTGTGATGAAAAAGACAGTTATCGGTGCAATCGCACTACTAGGCGCTCTAACAGTGAATACAGCTTCAGCTAAAGAAACTATCTCTGTAGTTGGCTCTAACAGTGCTTCTCCACTGGTTGAAGTTTTTGCAGAAACCTACATGAATAAAGGCGAACCAGTGTTCATCGAAATTCAAGCACCAGGTTCTTCTGCAGGCATCAAAGCAGCAAAAAATGGAAGTGCTGACCTTGGTATCTCTTCTCGTGACCTAAAAGAAGAAGAGAAAACAGCTGACCTGAAAGAGCTAGTTATCGCTCGTGACGGTATCGCAGTTGTTGTTAATCCGAACAACGAAGTATCTGCTCTTACTGCTGAGCAAATCACTTCAATCTACAAAGGCGACATCACTAACTGGAAAGATGTTGGCGGTGCTGACAAGCCAATCGTAGCAATCACTCGTGATACTGCATCAGGTACACGTGGTGCATTCGAAGACATCATGAAGCTTAAGAAGAAGATTGGCGATAAGAAAGTATCGGCTATCTCTCAACGTGCACAAGTTGCAAACGGTAACGGCGCACTTAAAGTTTCTGTAGCAAGCAACCCATACGCTATCGGCTTTATCTCTCTAGGTACAGTTGACGAATCTGTTCAAGCTCTAACTATCGACGGCGCTGCTGCGACTGTAGACAACGTTAAGAACGGTTCTTACAAAGTTGCTCGTCCATTCCTAGTTCTTTACAAAGCAGGCGCTCCAACAGCTGAAACTCAACAATTCCTAGATTGGATGGTTGCAGATGAAGCTCAAGCTATCGCTGGTAAGAAAGGCTACATCACAGTTAACTAATCTTAACTGACTCAATCTTAATTATTGCTCAGCCTGCTTTAGGCTGAGCCTTTTCTTTCAACTTTGTTTATTTCGAGCTCTTATTGAGCCACAAAGTTTGAGATTTTATATATGACCATCGCAAATAGTGAAAAGCTTATGAATACTGAAGCGACTCAAATCAACAAGCCAAGTCTACGTGCTAAGAAGCGCATCGACTGGAGAGAAAGAATCTTCCACGGCTTGTTCTTATCGAGTGCTGTAATCGGCATCGTATCACTAGCCGTTATCGCTTACTTTATCGTTGCAGAGAGTATCCCTGCATTCCAAGAGGCCGGTGTTTCTGGCATCGTTCTGGGTGTTGACTGGTTACCTCCAGCTCTATTCGGTGTTGCAACCATGATTGTTGCATCGATTGTTTCGACACTTGGAGCTGTAGTTGTTGGTGTGCCAGTTGGTGTATTAACCGCTATTTTTATTGCTGAGATTGCTCCAAAGCGTCTTGCAGATATTATTCGACCAGCAGTTGAGCTTCTAGCGGGTATCCCGTCGGTAGTTTACGGCTTCTTCGGTCTAGTAATTATCGTTCCAATGATTCAAAACGTTTTCCAAGTACCAGCGGGTAACACTATCCTGGCGGGTATCATTGTTCTGGGTATCATGATTCTTCCTACCGTTATCACGGTTTCTGAAACTTCGATTCGTGCGGTACCTCGTACATACAAAGAAGGTTCACTTGCACTGGGTGCTTCGAAAATCTACACGATTTTTAAGCTACTCGTTCCTGCTGCACGTTCAGGCATTATGACTGGTGTGATTTTGGGTATCGGCCGCGCACTTGGCGAAACGATGGCAATCATCATGGTTATGGGTAACGCGCCAGCAATGCCAGAAGGCATTTTGGACTCTGCTCGTACGCTAACAGCAAACATTGCAATTGAAATGTCTTACGCAAGTGGCGTTCACGCTAACGCACTGTACGCAACAGGTGTTGTACTTCTAGTGTTCATCATGATGTTAAATGGTGCTCTACTTTATCTTAACCGTGAAAAAGCGAAGTAGGCGAGGATAAGTAATATGGATCGCGTAAAACTAAAACAAGCACGTCAAACCAAAGATAACATCCTAAAAGGTTTTATCTGGGCAGCTGCAGCTGTAACCGTTGGTTTCTTATTCTGGATTATTTGGTACATCCTATCGAACGGTCTGCAATACGTAGATTGGAACTTCATCACTGACGATTACACTCGTACTGGTGAAGAACGTGGTATTTTCCCAATGATCATTGCCACGATCTACATGGTAATCGCATCGATTGCGGTAGCCGCGCCACTGGGCATCATGACGGCGATATACTTAACTGAATATGCGAAAGTAGGTAGCCGATTGGTGAAAGTGATTCGATTCTGTACTGAGTCGTTAGCTGGTATCCCATCGATCATCTTTGGTCTGTTCGGTATGACCTTCTTTGTTTCGATTCTTGGTCTTGGCTTCTCGATTCTGTCGGGTGCACTAACGCTAAGTATCCTGATTCTTCCTGTAATCATTCGTACTACAGAAGAAGCATTGATGGCAGTGCCACAAACTTACCGCGAAGGCTCATACGGCCTTGGCGCTTCAAAAATCTACACTATCTGGCGTTTGATCTTACCAAGCGCAATGCCAGGTATCTTAACTTCGGTCATTCTTAGTATTGGTCGTGTAATTGGCGAATCAGCACCTGTATTTTTAACAGCAGGTATGGTGGCACGTGTTCCTGAGTCGGTATTCGATTCTGGCCGTACACTAACGGTTCACCTATATAAGCTGACAACAGAGCTATTTACTATCGATGAGTGGAACCAAGCCTACGGCACGGCGACAGTCCTAATCGTACTGGTTCTCTTGATCAACATGGTTACAAAACTGATTGCGAGACGCTTCAACACGGCAACTTACTAAGCTCATTAGCTGGCTCATAAATAAAGCGAGCCCCCGTGATAAAGAAAGCATCAAGTTAGACACGAATTTAAGAATTTAGAGATTACGAACATGAATAAATTTGATATTGAGAACCTAGATCTGTTTTACGGCGACAACCAAGCGCTTAAATCTATCAACCTGCCAATTCCAACTCGCCAGGTTACTGCTCTGATTGGCCCGTCTGGCTGTGGTAAATCAACACTATTGCGTTGTTTGAACCGCATGAATGACCTAATTGAAGGCGTTACGATTAAGGGTAAGCTGGATATGGATGGCACTGACATCTACGGTAATATCGATGTCGCTGACCTACGTATCCGCGTAGGCATGGTATTCCAAAAGCCAAACCCGTTCCCAATGAGCATCTACGAGAACGTGGCATACGGCCTACGTGCTCAAGGTATCAAAGACAAAAAACACATCGATGAAGTGGTTGAGCGCTCGCTACGCAGTGCTGCACTGTGGGATGAAGTAAAAGACCGTCTTAAAGCGCATGCATTTGGTCTGTCTGGTGGTCAACAACAGCGTCTATGTATCGCACGTACCATTGCAATGGAACCAGATGTAATCCTGATGGATGAACCAACATCGGCTCTAGACCCAATCGCGACACACAAGATTGAAGAATTGATGGAAGATCTGAAGAAAGACTTCACTATCGTTATCGTAACGCACTCAATGCAGCAAGCGCGTCGTATCTCAGACCGCACGGCTTTCTTCCTAATGGGAGAGCTTGTAGAGCATAACGAAACCAGCGTTATCTTCAGTGAACCAAAAGATGATCGTACTAAAGGTTACGTAAACGGTGACTTCGGTTAATCGACGATTTACGTGTGGTATTTAAGCGATTAGATACCTTTACACACTAACTGAAACGCAGGTTAGATAATCGAATAGAACAACAGAATTATCACTATAACTATAAGCGATGGAAGTTTTGCCCCACTATAGGTGGGGCTTTTTTATGTGTCTAAAAAATCCCCAATGTCGATGTGATTTTGGGCAGAGAATCCCATTTTTGTCGTCCTTCTCATGCTTGTGATAATGTTAAAGGTGAAACTGCGACCCGCTTAACATCTCATTTTTACTTACATTGATTGCATATCAAGCCTTCTGTATTTTTGCTTTATTCTTAATCGCCAATGGAAGGAAGCTGTGCCTGTTAAAGCCTTTGCAAAACAAATATCTGCGACACGCGACCATCGTCTGTTGGCTGAGTCTCTTTTTGACTATCTGGTTAAGGTACTTACTCCAAAAGGGATAGGAATATTTGCTGAACCGACGCCGGAGAGCGACGCATTACCGCTTTTTTCTTATGGCGACCTAACCTCATTGGCGAGCTACCCCTCTACATTTTGGCCGTGGGTCTCACAGTTTGATACCGCAGACGGGGTTTTGCCAATGGCTATCAACACCTGCAAGTGGGAACACATGAAAGTGCTTGGTGGGGAGTCGTTTATCATGATGCTCGACAACGCACCTGCCTCCAGAACTTATTTAATTGTTCAAAATTGCAATGCTGAGAAGGTTAATCAAACCTTTGACCAAGATCTTGATGTGTTACAGCTCGCGGCTGCCCGTTGGCAATGTATTCGTGCCGAAAAGAACGCGGCGCTAGAAATCAAACACAGAGACACACGTGAAGCTCAATACTTAGATGAGATAAAGTTACGTGAGCTGTTTGTAGAGAACATGAAGCTGGTTCATCAGGTCGCGCTTGAGCTTTCTAACCCTGAGTCACTCGATGCTTTGTATAAAGCATCGGTTGAGGCTGTGCGAGACAGGTTAGGGTTTGATCGTGCGATCTTCATGTTGCTTGATATGAAAAAGCGTTGTTTCAGCGGCACTTATGGCACTGACGAAGCGGGTAAAACCAACAGTGAACACCACACTCAATACGATTTGCACCAACTTGAAGCGGAATACATTGAAGCGCTGTCTGATAACCATACTAATCTAGTCATCATCGATAATGCGCCCCTGTATACAGAAGGTAAGGTGGTCGGGCAGGGGTGGAATGGCATGCTTATCTTGCGTGAAGGCGACAAACCTGTCGGCTGGATCGCCATGGATAACTACATTCATCGCTCACCGATTACTAACTATCAAAAGCAGATGCTTGAGTCTTTTGGCTCTTTGCTTTCTCAAATCTATATTCGCAAGCGCCAAGAGCAGAACATACGTATGTTGCACTCGAGTATGGTTGAGCTGTCTCGATGCGATAGCGTCAGTGAAGTCTGTAAGTCCGCGGTTAGTTTTGCGATTCAACATCTAGGTATCGATCGACTGGCTGTTTTCCTAACAGACAAAAAGTGCAGTTACATGCAAGGTACTTGGGGCACTGACATCAAAGGCGATATTGTCGATGAGTCCTATTATCGCTCTGAGCTGGTGGAACGTGACATTGTAGCCGCAGCTCGTGCTTGCCCTAATCAAGTTGCCTTTGAAGAATCAGTGCCGATTTATCACGATTTCAATATTGTGGGAGTCGGTTGGACGGCAATGACCATGCTCACCACCAATACGGGTGAGCCGATTGCGTTTATCGCTGCTGATAACCTATTAACTCGCAGTCCTTTAACCTCACAGCTTCGTGAGGTAATACGTATCTTTGCTTCGAGCCTTGCTGAGGTGCTGCAAAGAACCATGGCTCAAGAAGAACTGAAAAAGCTCAATGAAACATTGGAGCAAGAAGTCAGTAAGCGTACCCAAGAGCTAGAGTTGGCGAATGAGCAATTGGATATCATTTCTAAGCTAGATCCTCTTACGCGCCTTGGAAACCGCCGTATGTTGTCGCAGGTTCTAGAAGACTTGAACGGTGACGATCAAGGTGCCTTTGCCTTACAGAACGAAATTACATTTGGCTTGATTCTTGTCGACCTCGACCACTTTGGTTTGTACAACAGTGTCTATGGTCATACTGAAGGGGATGCGGCTCTGAGGACGGTAGGTGAGATACTGAATGCCCATGTTCACAATGATAAAGAAACCTTCTGCCGGATTGGCGGAGAGGAGTTTATGTTGTTGATGATTGGCACGAATCACTCAGAGACAAAGCAACGTGCAGAGTCGATTAGAAAATGCATTGAAGAGGCAAAAATCCTGCATTGTGAAAGTAGTACCAGCCCATATTTAACGGCATCCGTTGGCTATGCCTCGATAACTTCTGATCAGCGCCAGTTTGACTTCGACCTACTGTATGGCAAGGCAGACAAAGCCTTGTATCAAGCCAAAGACTCTGGGAGAAATCGAATCGTTTCTGCGTTGAAACGTAAAAAGGTCGCAGTTTCAATTTCTTAGTGCGGTATCTGTTTCTCTCTAGCGTAAAAATGAATGAAGCCGTGATGATCACTATGTGGTCATCACGGCTTCGTTCTTTTCAGCTTACTTCAATTTTCTGCTCAACTAGCTTTCTGCTTACTTAGATTGCTAGTTAACTAAAGCTTTTCCAATGTGCTCTTGCGTGCTTTGCTTGTGACCCGCTTTGGCTTCTTAACTGCTTTGATTGCTTGAGCCGGGTCCCATGACTGACTTGGTGAATCAGCTTCAGCATAGAGGCTTTGGTTGAGCTTGCTTAGCTCGGCTTCGACGGCTTCTAACGTTTCATCATCCAAGCCTGGGTTTTCTGCTTTCCACTGTTCAAACAAAGTTCTGGTCATCACGCCATCTTTCGTTTTTAGAGCTTCAATAAGCGCGTCTGCCGTATCTGATTGATGTTGAACTGGGCGCTTAGGTTTTACTGCTGCACCACGTCGTGACCAGAAATAGAAAGCCATGGCTGAGCTGATTAACCATAAAACAGCAAACAGAGCGGTGAGATAAGGCCAGATCCCAGGGCTATCCACAGTAACAACCGTCGGGCTTACTTGTTGGGCGGGCGTAGCAGTCACTGGTGGAGTGCTTGACGCTGCGCGATCACTTGCTTTTACCGCTAACTCTAGCCCTTGCGCTTTGCTGGTTTGTTCTGATTGCAAATCGGTGTTAAACCAAGCTTGAGACACATCAGGAAGCGAGATATTTCCAGCCTCTTTCGGAATCAATACTTGCTTGTAAACAACGACAGCATCACCTGACTGAGTTGTGCCAAATTGCGGCTTCTCTTCATAAACACGTACCGAATTAGGGTAGGTGATATTCAGTTTTGGCAGTTGGTGTTGCGTTAAGTTGCTAGCCGTCATCGTGATGGTACGAGTTAACGAATCACCCGCTTCCATTTCAATGGATGGGTTGTCGCCTTCTAAACCATTACTATTTCCCAGTTGATTGCCTTGGCTATCTGACCATTGTTGAATCAGTTTGAAGTTTGATGTTGGTAACCACTCACCTTGGTAGCCTTTTGGTACGTCCTTCACGGTTACATCTAAGGTTTCAACAGGTGTGTCGAGCTGGAACAGACGCGTTGTACTGGAGTTGTTGGTTGAGTAAACAACGGCTCCATTCAGCTTCGGTCCATTCAGCTTAAACTGTCCGGCCTTTTGTGAAGAGATACGGAAAGACTGTTGAACTACCGTCACCTCTTGTCCATTGAGAACATCTTGAAATTGCTTCGATTCACCAATAGGTTCCACATCTAAGCCCGGCGAGCTCGGTGGCGCTATTTTAGGATCTTGCAGCCTTCTTGGGTCAGCTTTGATGATGAGTTTTACATCAAGCTCAGCCACTTCTTCTGGGTACAGCGAGTTCTTGCTGAGATTAAGCTGGAACTCTGCCATATCATGTTGAGTTGGAGCGGCTTTGTTAATTGCAACATTGATGGTGATAGGCTTGGTTTTTGCCCCTTCAATATCAAAACTCGGGATTTGCAACTTACCCAAACGCAGTGGAGCAAGGCTAATGTTCCATTCACTTGATACCGAACGGCTGCCATTGACGATTCGCATCGAAGACCCAAAGTTTGGTGTGCCAACATAGAAATCCTGCTGGAGCGCTGTTAGATCTAGAGCATCAGAGGAGACCTTTTCATCGGTTGCAACTCTAAGAAGGAACACTTCATCTTTGGTGACACTGTTATGTGAAACGCTCGCCACGGCGTTTGCAGCCAATACTGAGAAGGACGAGAAAGCTCCCAACAACAATGTTAGGAGTACGGATAAAAATGGCTTGTTTAAAAATCGCATGGTTACCACTTTTTGTTCTGGTTGTTAGGAGCACTTTTTTGTCGTGCTTGTAAAATCATTTGCGCTTTAAGCAGTTGGCTCGGGTCACGGGCGCTTTCTACTTGCTCAAGTTTTCGCATGTCAGGGTCGCTCGACAGAGGTTGATCTGAGGTTTGTGCTACAGCTTGCTGACTACTTTGCTCCCCATCTTCTTTTGAAGCTTGTTGTGCGCTAGCACTTTGAGGTGTAGCGCCTTCTTGGTCACTCTGTTTCGGCTGATCACTGTTACTTTGTTGCGTGGCTTGCTTGTCGTCTTGTTTAGACTTTTCAGAGTCAGAGTGATTTTCAGGTTGGCCTTGAGATGAGTTTTGGTCTTGGCTACCGCGTTGATCTTGGTTACTGCTTTGATCTTGCGACTTGCCACTGGAGCTTTGTTGTTGATCCTGAGAGCTTTGCGAAGAATCATTTTGCTGACCTTGCTGACCT